>DATGFY010000092.1:0-2875 GCA_035308785.1 Bacteroidota bacterium
TTCTTCGATCACATCGATGAAGCGAATCGCTTCCGATGAATACGGATCGACGTCGTTCGCGATGAATATCTCATCAATGAAGACCGACGCTTGCCGCCACGAATTAAACGAATCGATACTGTGAAGCGCCTTGAGGAACGCCTGTTCGTCCTGTTGGAATATTTTCTTGATGAATTTTTTCTTATCGCTATCGGACATATTGAGAAGCACCGGTGGGAGAGCGCTGAACACGGCTCGCTCGGGAGTTGGCGGAGGGAGTTCTTGGGCGACCGACAGGGGAACGTCCCGCGGCGCAATCGGTTCGGGAGGCGCTGACTTGGCAATAGCGGTCTCTCTCGGGATCGGATCGGGGACCGCTGTTGGCGGAGGTGGCTCCGGTGTGAAGGTAATTGTCTTCGGCTCGAACCGGAATTCGATTTTTGGTTGAGGAGGTGGATCAGGCGGAGGTTCCTGCACACGCACCGGTTCTGGAGTAGAGACGATATTTCCCATTGGTTCTTCCGGCGCGGCCTGCATCGCCGGCATTGTAATCTCGAACGCACCTGAAGTGCGGCGGAGTTCTTCCAGGATATCACCCAATTGGCTGGCCCTCAGTTCTGAAATGCCATCGGAGGCTGACTGATTCAATCTTGCAGCTACTGAAAGGATGCCCTTGTCCTCAAAAAACTTTACCAAACCTTTCACCGGAAGAGCATTATCTCCCGACCGGCGAGGATATTCGAGAAACTCAAACAATGGAAGCATGATCCTTGAAATTTCATCGCCTGTTTTGCGGCGGAAGAATTCGCCATCGAGCTTCCGAACGAGAGAAGAAAAACTCTCCCGTGTCAACATGCGAATCTGTTTCTCTTCGACATAGCGCAGAATGAGCGAACGAAGATATTCGTACGATCCGAAATATCTGAGGAGGCGCAGGATGGAGGAAACGGAAATTTCACGTTCTTTTTCGAAGATGACATTGGTAATCGTCCATTGCGGACGGACAAAATAGTTTACAAGAAGATGCACGGAATCTTCAAGCCGGCGTTGAAATTCGTTGCGCGGGATGGAAAAATTCATCACCAACAGCGAATTAATCTCTCGCTGCATACCTTGGACTTCAG
Source organism: Bacteroidota bacterium (assembly GCA_035308785.1). Lineage (GTDB taxonomy): Bacteria > Bacteroidota > Ignavibacteria > UBA10030 > SZUA-254 > DATGFY01. Next base: position 1,104 of record DATGFY010000092.1, read on the forward strand.
GGCTATCGTAGTTAAACCGGCTCTCTTTGCGGTGTTTCTTGAGTTCTTCAGCAAGGAGGAGTTCCGTATCGCAACGGAAAAATGTCTTGATAGCGTAGGGGATATCTGCGGCGAGGATATCCTTTATAACGATCGTGTTTGTATCCGCGATGCTGTGCGGGACGCGATCGCGCGCCGTGCGAATGATAGTCTCTATTTCCTGATCGAACATGAGCGCGGGAGTTATTATTTCGTGATCGTCTTTACTCGTTCGATTTCTTTTTTTGCCGCAGATTTAAATGTGGCATCAATTCCGGTCCGGTCAACAATTTGTTGGTACATTTCGACTGCAGAATCGAATTTGGACATTTTTTCGTAAGATTGCCCTGCCATATACAGCGAGGTGGCAGTCCAATTCACCTTACCCTGACGCGAAACAAGGTATGGAACTTTCAAGAATTCGAGGATCGCCGATTGGTAGTCACTCTTTTGAAAATATGCATCTCCGATATTATACCGCAGTTCTGCTTCAAGCAAGCTGCCTGATTCGTTGATGAGATTTTGAAAATGGAGAACTGCCTGATCGTAGTAGCCGAGCTTGGTGTAGAGAAGTCCGATTTCGATTTTTTTATCGATCAGGTTTTCATCGGTCGGAAATTTTGCAACATACTGCTTGGTCACCTTTAGAGCTGCATCGTACAGCTTTGTGGATTCGTACGCTTGGATGAGATTGCTCATTGCCGAAGGCATTATATCCGAAGTCGAATCGCTTTTATCGATCGCCATCTGATAGTATTTGATCGCATCCTCATACCGTTCGGCGTTAAAGTGCATATTGCCAAGAGAGAGAAGAACGCGCGGAATAATATCAGAGTTTGAAGATTTGTCAAGCAAGTCGAGATACAGCTGCGCAGCGTCCTGAAGATTATTGGTAACTTCGAGTATCTTGCCTTGATAAAAGCGAGCGCGAGGAGCGTAGATGGTGGAAGAGTAATCATCGTTCACAGCCTTGAGTGCAGCGGTGGCCTTCGTGTATTCCTGCTGGCGGTAGTAGAATAATGCCGATTCGTAGGCAAACTCGGCACGCAACTCAGGATGCGCATCGAGCGTCGGTTTATACTCCAATTCGTATCGCTGAATCAACTTTTGCCCCGAAGCTAATTTATCGCTTCTAATGGTCGCGACGATCGCATCGCGCAGATACTGTTCTTTGTGCTTCGAATCGGTTGTGCTTGTTTCAAGCTGCAAATATTGCTTTGCGGCTTCTTCGTATTGTTCGTTATCGAACAACATAGAGGCAATCTCTTCAGAGGCCCCGGACTTGCCGCCGTGTTCGGCCGCTTCCTTGAAATATGAAGTGGCAACATCCGATTTTCCGTCGTTCTTAGAGGAGAGGCCAAGTGCATAGAACGATTCTGCTGCGTGGGCGCCTTCGATATCGGAATGCAGGTATTGGATGTAGTAACGCTTCGCTTCTGCTGCATTTCCATTCTTATCATTCGCCACTGCGAGCAGATACAAAAGCTCCGGATCGGACAGATTCTGGTAAACCGACCCTGACTGGAGGGTGATCGCGCGACGTGTGAATGAAATCGCACCGGAAAAATTTCCGGCGGAGATCAACGCATTAGGATATTCAGCCATCGCAAGATCGTATTCGGCGGAATACTGATAGGCGGTTATGATTTTATTCAGATCTGCCGAGGCCTCAGTGTACATCTTTAATTGCTCTTTCAGTTGGGCCGATTGCCAGAGGATCGCAGACGTGAAGAGGCCGGTGGGAATTTTCTCGA
>DATGFY010000093.1:0-11120 GCA_035308785.1 Bacteroidota bacterium
ATTCGCTTGCTCCGCACCGCGCTCGTCAATCCCCTCGTTATTCTGCTAACCATTCTCGCCGTTATCTCGTATGTCACCGAAGACGTCAGTTCCGCCGTCGTCATCGGAGCCATGGTGGTCCTCGGCATCGTACTCCGGTTCGTGCAGGAGTTCCGCGCCGATACCGCCGCCGCAAAATTGAAAGCAATGATCCGCGTTACCGCGACCGTTGTTCGCGATGGCGCGCCGGTGGAAATACCTCTTTCGCATATTGTCCCGGGCGATATCGTCAAGCTCGCTGCCGGCGATATGATTCCTGCCGATATCCGCCTGCTTGCCTCGAAAGATCTGTTCATTATCCAAAGCAGTCTCACCGGCGAATCGCTGCCGGTCGAGAAATTCGATCTGATCGAAAACGGATCGACCCGCACGCCGCTTGAACTCCGCAACATCTGCTTCCTCGGCACCAGCGTGGAAAGCGGCAGCGCAACTGCCATCGTCGCATCGACCGGCTTCAACACCTATCTCGGACGCATGGCCGGCACCATTACCGAGCAGGCGCCGGAGACAAGTTTCGATAAAGGCATCAAGAGTTTCACCTGGCTCATGCTCCGCTTTATGTTCGCCATGGTTCCGGCGGTCTTCTTTATCAATTGGTTTGCCAAAGGAAGCTGGCACGAGGCGTTCTTCTTCGCGCTCGCCGTGGCCGTGGGCCTTACGCCGGAAATGCTGCCGATGATCGTGACCGTCTGCCTTTCCAAAGGCGCCATCGCGATGTCGAAGAAGAAAGTCATCATCAAGCGGCTGAATTCCATCCAGAATCTCGGCGCAATGAACGTCCTCTGCACCGACAAGACCGGCACGCTTACCATCGACCACGTCTTCCTTGAGCAATATTGCGACGTTGTCCGCAAGAAAGATGACGACGTATTGGCGCTGGCGTTCCTTAACAGCCATTTTCAAACCGGACTCAAGAATATTCTCGATCGGGCTATCCTCTCGCACGAAGAAGTCCAGCGGCAGTTTAAGGTTAATGAGCACGCGAAGCTCGATGAAATTCCGTTTGATTTTATGCGCAAGGTAATGTCGGTCGTCGTCCAAACGCCGGAAGGCAAGCCGCGCATGATTACCAAAGGAGCGCCCGAGGAAATTTTCAAGCGCTGCGTCAGTTTCGAACTCGACGGCGATATTGATCCGATCGATCCGATTCTTATATCCGATTTGCAGGAAGAGTACGAACGCCTTAGCAGCGATGGTTTCCGTGTCCTCGCGCTCGCCTACAAGGATATGGAATCCAAACAGGCGTATACGAAAGAGGACGAATCGGGAATGATCCTCAAAGGATATCTCGCCTTCCTCGATCCGCCTAAAGAAACTGCAGCCCCGGCAATCAAAGCGTTGCAGCGCCACGGGATTGTGGTGAAGGTGCTCACCGGCGATAACGAACTCGTCACGCGGAAGATCTGCGGTGATGTGGGGCTTTCCGTGGAAAACCTCGTCACCGGCAGCCAGGTCGCGCTGATGTCGGATGAGGAACTAGCCGAAAAGGCCGAAACAACTACGGTCTTCGCGCGCCTCTCGCCTCCCGATAAACGCAGGATCGTGTTGGCCCTGCAGAGCAAAGGCCACGTCGTCGGGTTTATGGGCGATGGCATTAACGATGCTCCTGCACTCCGCGCCGCCGATGTGGGCATTTCAGTCGATTCCGCAGTCGATATCGCGAAAGAATCCGCCGATGCTATCTTGTTGGAAAAAAGTTTGATGGTGCTTGAGGAAGGCGTGCTCGAAGGAAGGAAGGTCTTTGCCAATATCCTGAAATATATCCGCATGGGCGCAAGCTCGAACTTCGGAAATATGTTCAGCGTCCTCGGCGCAAGCATCTTTGTTCCTTTTTTCCCGATGATCCCGATTCAGATCCTTGCAAACAATTTATTGTACGATATTTCGCAAACCGCCATCCCTACCGACGAGGTCGATCCGGAACAGATCGAAAAGCCGCGCCCATGGGCGATCAGTTCCATCACCCGCTTCATCGTGTTCATCGGTCCGGTCAGTTCGATCTTCGATTACACGACATTTTTCATGATGCTCTACCTCTTTCACTGCTGGGACCCTTCACGCGCGTCGGTCTTTCAGACCGGCTGGTTCGTCGAATCGCTTCTCACGCAAACGTTGATTATTCACGTCATTCGGACGAATCACATCCCATTCATCCAGAGCCGCGCAAGTCTGCCCCTGATGATTACCTCCGCAATCGTCATGATGATCGGTATCTGGTTGCCATTCTCGCCATTCGCCGCCGCGCTCGGCTTCAGCGCCTTGCCCGCTCTCTACTGGCCGCTCATCGGCTTAACATTGCTTAGCTACATCGTCCTCACGCAGGCAGTGAAAGCGTTCTTGCTCAAAAAACAGTGGATTTGATTCTTGGAAGGGGTCGAGAGAACGAATTGTCTGGGAATCGGCGCGGGCTCTTAATGTGTCATTCCCGCATGCTTCTGGCGGGAATCCAGCGCCTCTAGGGTTTGTTCGTCAAGCAATGCACGTCCGTTGAGAGCCGATGCTTTCCAAAACGTATTTCGTTTACATTCTTGCGAGCGAACGAAACGCGACCTTATACATCGGTGTGACGAACAATCTTACGAAAAGAATTTATGAGCATCGCAATGAACTCCTTTCGGGTTTTACTAAAGACCACAGTATAGCGAAGCTCGTCTAGTATGAAGTCCATCAACAAATCGATTCGGCGATAGTTAGGGAAAAAGCGCTTAAACATTGGAATCGAAAGTGGAAAATTCGCTTGATCGAGAAACACAATCCGTATTGGAATGATTTGTACAATAATGGAGAAATCAATGCGTTGCCAATTCCAGTCGAGTAGTCGATGAGTGTGGACTGCGAAACGCGTGAAAAGGCGCTGGATTCCCGCCAGAAGCATGCGGGAATGACACTATTTTTTTCTTGGAGGGGTTGAACCTGAACGGACATTCCCTTCTTCGCAATCTGCGCCAAACCGATCTCCTCATCATCTGGTTCGTCGCATTCCTCACCTTCATCGACTTGTTTTCCCCCCGGCCGATCTCCGATGCGTGGCAACTAATTTTCCTGAATGTTCTCGGCGGCGCATTGATTGTCGTGCTTGCAAACCTCGCGCCCCGGTCAAACATCTTCCGCATCGCCCACGATTGGTATCCCGCGCCCGTGATCTTCTTGACGTATAAGGAAATCTACGTCATTATGCAATCGTTGCACCTCAAGGATCACGATGCATTCCTCATTAGCGTCGATCGGGCAATCTTCGGCGCCGATCCGACCGCTTTCCTCTCGCACATCGCAACGCCAGTCCTCACCGAGATCCTTCAGATTGCCTACGCGAGCTATTTTATTATCATGATTACAGTCGGCACGGAGCTGTACATTAAGAATCGCCGCGGCGATTTTTCGTTTTATCTCTTCACGATCATGTTTGGATTTTTCCTGTCATACATCGGCTACCTGTTGCTCCCTGCAGTCGGTCCGCGTTTCACGCTCCACAATTTTGCCGATACCAACAAAGAACTCCCCGGCCTCTGGCTCGCCATCCCTATCCGCGATTTTCTTAATGCCGGCGAATCGATTCCCAAGGGCGTTGCCGACGCGGTAAAATACGCCCAGCGCGACGTCTTCCCCAGCGGCCACACCGAAATGACCCTCATCGCGCTCTTCTTCGCAACGAAATTCAAACTCAAATCGCGGCCGTACCTTTACGTCGCCGGTGCATTATTGATTTGCGCGACGGTCTATTTGCGATATCATTACGTTGTGGATCTCTTCGGCGGGGCGCTAACAATGCTCCTTGCCGTCCTCACCGCCCCGTTGATCTATAAGAGATGGGATCTTGCAAAGGTGGATGCGGTGATTCCTGTAGAAACTTTGGAAGGATAAACACTTGTGCGATGCCTTCGGCATCGGTCTTTTGTTTGCTTTGCCTTCCTACAAACGTCTCATCCCTTCGGGATGATTACTGAAAGGATGCCGAAGGCATCCAACATTTATAGAAAAGATAACGAACGACCTCGCGACCCCGTAGGGGTCGTACATTCCCGCTCTTAACTCAACCGATTACGCCGAATGCAAAAATCAAATCGGCAACTTGCCCGACTAGCTGTTAAGGCGGGTCGCCAATCGGAAATTGGCAATATCTTTATTTCGCTCCCATCTTCTTCAACATCTGCACGGCGTTCATGTTTTTCGGATTAAGCTCCAGCGATTTTTTGTAATTCTGAATCGCCAAATCGCGGTTGCCGTTTTTCATATACGCCTCGCCCAACCCGTCATAGACATTCCACGATGCGGGGAAGAGTTTCGCATTTAACTTCAACACGGGAATCGCGTCGGCAACATTCTTCATTCCCATCAGTTCGTATCCTAATTCGTTCAACTCCGATTCTTCCGTATCATATTCCGGATCTGGCTTCAAAACATAGTACGTACTCAGCGCCGAATCGATTCCCGCCTTGCGGAACCGTGCAAACATCGCTTCTGCGATCGATCTCTTCGGCAGTTCGTACGTTTTTCCTTCCAGGATATTCGCAATGGCATTGCCGATGAGACCCATATTCCGGAAACCGTGGTTGGTCAGGAATATCACCGTATTGTGCGATTGCGGATAGCGTTTGATATACGTATTGAACCCGCCGTACCTCCCCGCATGGGAGATCGTGGGCTGACCGTCGTACGTGCCGATTGCCCATCCAAAACCGTACGACGACATCGCACTGTCGTTCAGCGCTGCGCCGGTAAATGCTTCCTGGAGCGTTGCTTTCTTGACTAACGCTTCTCCGTAGAGCGCTTGATCCCACAAGAACATATCTTCGACCGATGAATAAATCCCGCCCTCGCCGTAGGTGAGCAAGTTGTAATCGTCATCGTTCCCGAACCGATCGTACCCCCGCGCGCGATTCGAAATATCCGGCTTCGTTTCGTCGTAAACGATAGTATTTTTCATACCAAGCGGATCGAAGATGTTATCTTTTAGGAATTTCGCGTACGGTTCCTTCGTAACCTTTTCGACAATCGAAGCAAGAAGCACATAGCCCGAATTGCTGTACGAGAATTGCGTCCCCGGCGGAAAATCCAGCGAGTCCCGCAAGGCGAGCTCGAACAACACCTGGGCATTCGTTAATCCCGGGCGCTCAAGCCCCAACCCGACGTAATCGGGAATGCCCGAGGTGTGATTCAGTAATTCGCGGATCGTTACCTTGTTTGCGTACGCAGGAAATCGCGGAAAGTAGCCCGCAATAGGATCGGTGTATTGCAGTTTGGCGCGCTCCTTAAGCATCATGATTGCCATCGCCGTGAACGCTTTCGAGAGCGAGGCAAGATAGCATGGGGTCGAGGGAGTGAAGGTGGTAAGGTTCTCCGCATCCGCAGTCCCGAATGCATTCTTGTAGATGACGCTGCCCTGCTCAGCGACAAGGATGCTTCCGCTGAACTGCCCCCGCCGCGCAAGCTGGTGAATCAGCGTATCGATCTGCACCGCCTTGGATTGTGCATGAGTATTAGCAGCACATAAGCACAATAACAAGACGGAAAATATCGTTATCGTAAACCTTTTGGTCATCGGATCCTTAAGAATAATGCGTAGCAGCGGGATGAAGAAAGGGTTTGCGAACGAATTTGCCTCTACGGCCTAGAGTCCCTACTGCAGAACCCAATCCCTCGCGGCGGATTAATTTCCAAGGTGGCAGAAATCAACAATCGGAAATTGGAAATGCTTTACTTTGTTTCCATCTTCTTCCTCACAAACTTCATAATCTCTTCCGTTTGCGCCGATCCGGTGCGGCGGAGCGTCGAAAGCTCCTCAGTTTTCCATCCGACAAATTCCGCATCCTTGATAGAGCCGAGATTGATTTCGACATTCAGCGCCGCGCTCTCCATCGCCGCATGGAGCATCAACGCGCTCACGCCCGCATCGCTCGCCGAACTTGCATTGCCTTTTTCCGCGACTGTCTTCGCCAAGGCCATTGCATCGATCACATGCTTCATCGTCTCCAGGGGCGCAAGCGTCGCTTGCTTCGTCGATTGCTCGATCGCCATCGACCTGAGCGCCTTTTGCCCGTCGTTGTCCTTCGGCAAACTGTATGCTTCCATTACCTTGTTGAACGCCTCGGTATCGAGATCGATGAGCGCAGTAAATTTTCCGCGCAGCTCTTCCGATTTTTCCAGGATCGATTTCATCTCGCCTTCAACGTCGGCGTATTTCTTCTTGCCGATTGTCAACCGGCACACCATCGAGGTCAGCGCAGAACCGAGCGCGCCTGCAAGCGCCGCCGTGCTGCCCCCTCCCGGCGCCGGCGAATCCGATGCAAGCTCATCCAAGAATTTCGATACCGTTTTTGCTGTTAGCATTCAATAATCCTTTTCTTTTTAAAAACCGTTTGTCATTGCGAGCGGCTTCTCCCCGAACACGGGGACGCGAAGCAATCTCGTTGTCAGTCTGCAATTCTAAATATTACCTCCTGCACCCCGCCCCATGCTTCACAACATAAGTTCAATAATTTTCTTCTCAGGCACAAATTGCTCGAGCTGGCTTAAGCCTAAATGCTCGATAGCCGCCGAAATCAACTCGCGTTCGCCCAAGGCGCTGCCCCCGGCGTAAAACCGTCCCGCTCTCAGCATCGCCTCTTTCGGAATCAGCCCGATGATCTCGCTTCCCGTCGCCCGAACGCCCATTCCCTCGGCAAACTTCTTCACTTCTTCAAAAGCAGTATGCGGCGGTGTAATATCGTAGTTCGTCAGGTTGATCGATACCTGCGCGATATTGTGCCGTTCCAGCAACACACCCATCGCCTTCACCGCTTTGAGCGTTCCCGGTGTTTTCGAGATTACAACCCCCTTATTGTCCTTCACCGTCTTGCCGATCTCCCGGATCTTGAACGCTATCTCTTGCGCGATATTCTTGTCGTTTGTGCTGAGGTTCACGTTGTACGCGATGAGAAATACCCGTGCGCCCGTCACCGTCCCGCCCGATCGTTCGTTGAACGTTGCCGGACCGTAGTCGGGCTTCCATGCCTGATCGGCGAGCTTCGCGCGAAGACCTTCGTACTCGCCTTTGCGGATGTTCGATAAATTCCTCCGTTCCGGCACCCGCGCCGCTTCTTCGTATAGAAAAATCGGAATGCCAAGCTCCTCCCCAACCCGCTTGCCGTACTGATTCGCCAAGGCGACGCATTCTTGCATCGTCGTACCCGCCACGGGAATGAACGGCACCACATCCACCGCCCCCAGCCGCGGATGTTCGCCCTTCTGCAACCGCATATCGATAAGTTCCGCCGCGGTCTTGGTTGCGCGGAACGCCGCCTCAACAACTCCCTCCGGCGATCCGACGAATGTCACCACCGTCCGGTTGTAATCCCGGTCCGGCTCGACGCTTAGGAGCTTCACCCCGCTCACACTCGCAACGCTCTTCGCAATCGCGTCGATCGTCTTCTGGTCGCGCCCCTCGCTGAAATTCGGAACACACTCTATAATCTTTTCTATGGCCGTTTCCTTCTAATTGCTTTTAATCGATTCTAACACCATCTTGCTGCCCTTGCACAATTTCCGATTTTCGATTTCCGATTTTCGAATATGTAAAAAACCGATCTTAAACGCCAATGTTTGTGCTATTAAATTCGAAAATCAAAAATCCAAAGCTTGTCCCCGAATGTTTTTATCGGGGATCGAAAATAGTCTACACTTCCAGCACCACTCCGTCCTTAATCACCTTCTGCACATGGTTCTCGCCGAAGTGATACGCCAGAAACTTGTAGTTCGGGATATTCAAGATTACCAGATCGGCTTTCTTGCCGACTTCGATGCTGCCGAGTTCGTGCGAACGGTCGATTGCCGCAGCCGCGTTCAGCGTTGCCGACGTGATCGCTTCTTCCGGCGTCATCTTCATGTGCGTGCAGGCAATCGTCATCATCAGCGGCATATCGTACGACATGCACGAACCGGGATTAAAATCCGATGCAATTGCCACTGTGGCACCGCCATCGATCAGCGCCCGCGCAGGAGCATACTGCTCGTTCAGGAAAAATGATACCCCCGGCAACACAACAGCTACGGTATCCGAACCCGAAAGCGCTGCAACTCCTGATTCTGTAACGTGTTCGAGATGGTCGGCGGATATCGCGTGCAGTTCCGCCGCAAGCTGCGCGCTGCCCGATGCCGATAGTTGTTCAGCGTGAATTTTCGGTTTCAGGCCTAAGCGTCTGCCCTCCGAAAGAATCCGTTTCGCATCCTCGAGATCGAAATATCCCCGCTCGCAAAATACGTCGCAAAATTCCGCAAGCTTGTGCGATGCGACATACGGCAGCATGTTCATCGCAATCTCATCCACGTACGCGCCCTTGCGCTCCTTGTATTCCGGCGGATAAGCATGCGCCCCCATAAACGTCGATACAATCCCGATCACTTCCTCGTTCTGAAGTTCGGCAATGGCTTCCAGCATCTTGATTTCATCGCGAAAGGTCAATCCGTAGCCGCTCTTAATCTCAACAGTCGTAGTGCCGTGCTTCATCATTGCGAGCAGCGTTTGCCGAGCGTTTTTCTTGATATCCTTCTTCGATGAACTCCGAACCGCACCGACTGTCGATAATATTCCACCGCCCTTGTTGCCAATCTCTTCGTACGTCGCCCCGGCAGAGCGCATCGCGAACTCTCCTTCGCGCGAACCGGCATACACTAAGTGCGTGTGCGCATCCACGAACCCCGGCATCACCACGTTGTGAATGCAATCGATCACCTCGGCTTCTTTCAGGTTCGCCATCGGCAGATCTTCCATCCGGCCCACCCACGTAACGCGGTCGCCTTCGGCAATCACCGCTGCATTTTCAATCACACCGATTTCCCGCATCGCCGCCTTGCGCTTGGCCTTCTCACCCTGAGCGGCAACAGTAACAAGCTGTTTGATATTTATCAGCGCGAGATTCAATCAGGATTATTCAGGGAGAACATTGAAATGATGGATAAAGATAGGGAAAAGAGGAGGGAAATCAAAAACGTGTCAGGGATTTGCACTACGCTGGATGTGTCATTCCCGTCCCAAAGGGATCCCCTAGGGACGTGCTTCTGGCGGGATCCGCCTGTGGCGGACAGCGCCTTTCGTCTTTTCCTCATCCACTCCTCATCGCAAGAAAGAGGACCGGAGGTGAGTTACGTTCATCGAGCATAACGAAAGTAACTCACCCCGTTTCGCCTGCGGCGAAACCTCCCCTCTCTTGCGAAGAGAGGGGAATTCTTACTGCTATCAACTATTGACAATTCACTATTCACTTTCTCTTAAGAATTCTTAAGAACTGTTTCCTCACCAACCTGTACGGCAGCCATCCTTTCAAATGCCGCGCGCCGATTCTTTCGTAAAAATCGATCGCGATCTTGTTCCAATCGAGCACCATCCACTCCATCCTCCCGCACCCTCTCCGTTCCGCTTCGTTCACGCACGCCTTGAACAACGCGATGCCGATCTTGTGCTTGCGGTAGTCAGGCAACACGAATAAATCTTCGAGGTATAGCGTCGGCAGCGCAAGAAACGATGAATACGTCTCGAAAAAAATCGCATACCCCGCCGGCACATTACCCGCGTACACTAGGAACACCTCGATGCGTTTACGCCGGCCAAACGTATCTGTTAATATCCGCTTCTGCGCCCTGCGCGTCGGCCGTTTCAGTTTTTCGTAATCCGCCAGCGCATTCACCAACGAAAGAAGCGCCTTGCCATCGCTCTTCCGCGCTTTCCGCAATGTAATCTTATTCATAGTTTCGTTTTCGATTGTTCCTTTTCCGTAAATGCCTTGCACGATAATACGGGCAAAGGAGGATACTTTGGATACAAAGAGTCGATCTTCGAATACTCGCACATCACAAACGTGCTACCCTTGCCGCTTTCAACGATGCGAGAGTGGATGCACTGATCGCAGAGACCAACTTCTTGCCTAGTCCTCAAGAGAACTCTCCCTAAATCCCTCTCTTAAAAAGAGAGGGACTGATTGGTAACGAGTTATTAATAAATCAGCCCCTCCCTTCGTAAGACGAACGCGAAAGCGTTCTGGGTTGGGGAGAGTTCTGTCATTCCAACCACAATGTAAGTTTCGGCAAATTCGAATCCCTCTCCTGCAGCGATTCATACTTCCGGAAAAAATCCTGCGGGCCTTTCCGTATCGTCTCAATCAGCGCTGCGCGCCCCAAATCCTGATCGATCTCCCGCGCCATGTACATACCCGTCATCGATCCATACGATTCCCAGTAACCGCTCAGGTTGGCGGTGCGGATTAATTCCGAAACGCGCAACTGCGAAGTCCCGTTTGCGGCGAGTTCCGCAGCATTCTTATTGTATGTCTCGAACGCTTGCTGCATCCGCACAATCCAATCGCGTGGCAGCCGGCCTCTTCCTGCTTCATCCAAAGAAAGATAGTACGCTATTCCCTCGTTCTGCGTGATATCCAGCAACTCATCGATCGGCTTATTATGTTTGGCGAGATACATTTTCCATAACGGAGATCCATCCTTGTACACGCCGAAGGCCGCATGGAACACCTCGTGCGCCACCACGCCGAGCAGCGTCACGTACTTTACCGGCATTTCCCCGGGGTATTCCACCGCGTGCGCGAGGTTCACCACGATTGTCAACTCGCCTTGTCCTTCGCCGACGGCATGCGGCTCATCGCCGTTCCACGTCAGCCGTTGAACAAACGCGTCCACCTTATTCGATCCGAACGCCACAAAATAGAGCGGGATACTTGCTGAAATCTTCGCATCTTGCGGAAAAATTTGCTCCACCGTCGCCGATACCCTTCGGCTGAAATTTTCTCTTTTAATTATTTGAAGCAGCGCTTTCATCGCCCCCACTCTAGAACGCGCCTCCTCCAAATGAAAGACGTCGTCTCGAATAATCTCGCGGTTTTTCAGCGAGTCGAGATAGTCTTTTAAAATCTGCGTCGCATTTCCCCGCTGCGCAATATACCCTGCAGTCGATGCTGCGATCCTGCTCCCGCGCAAACTCGAAAGCTCCTCCGTATTCTCGAACCCGTCGCCATAAAACTCAATCGCCTTTTCCGCCGATTCATAATCAATCCGCAACGCAACGTCGAAGTTCGGGTTGGTTTGGGCGGAGAGTGGAG
>DATGFY010000094.1:0-2482 GCA_035308785.1 Bacteroidota bacterium
CGCCTTCCCATATCCGGGGATCGTGACGTTGACATCGATCAGCTTGGAAAGTTCCGCCGAGATGCCGCGCGCCTCGCTGCCGAAGACGAGCAGCGTCTTTGCACCCGCCGCGAAATTCCGGACCGGGGTTCCTCCGGTGGCAATCGTTCCAACGATCCGGGCGCCTTCCCGTTTGAAACCGTTCACCGAATCGAGCAGGTTGGCATTCATCACCACGGAAAGATGGAAGATCGCACCCATGCTCGCGCGGACAACCTTCGGATTGTACAGGTCCACCGAACCTTTCCCGAGGATGACCGCATCGACGCCGAACCAATCGCACGTCCGCAAAATCGTACCGAGGTTGCCGGGATCGGCAACGGCATCGAGAGCGACTGCGGTGAACTTCGGAGGCAGCGCTTTCACGATAGCATCGAGCGTCGGATCCTGCACAGGCACGATGGCGATAATGCCTTGCGAAGTGACGGTCTCGGAGAGTTCGTTCAGCTCGCGCTCGTCAACTTCCAGCACCTCAACCTTGCCTTTTGCCGCAACGGTGAGAATGTCGCTGTATTTTGCCGCCGCCTCGGCAGTCACCAGGATCTGTTCGGGCCGCCAGGATGGAGATTGGAGAACTTCGTGAACAAGGTGTGCGCCTTCGACGACAAACCTGCCTTCGAGCGAGCGGAACTTCTTTTGGGTCAATTTCCGTATATCTTTTAGGCGGGAGGCGGGTATTTTGGCGTATTTCTGCATAGCACAACGAATATATAGAGAGAAGGCCGAAAATCCAAGCCGAAAAAGCTTCTTAAACTTTTTCTTTGTATATTTTATTTGTTATTTGCGAAAAAACGTAAAAAAATAAGACAAAAAGAGCGATTGATTAATTTAGACAAGAACCGGCTGAGCCAAATCCTCGATAACGTCAAGGGCAAACGCATTGCCGTCATCGGCGATCTGATGGTTGACCAATACATTTGGGGCACCGTTAACCGCATCTCGCCTGAAGCGCCCGTTGCTGTTGTCGATGTCGAACGCGAGCAAGAGCGGCTTGGCGGAGCGGCAAACGTGGCGAGGAATATCCAATCGCTTGGCGGCGAGCCGTTCCTCATCGGCGTCGTTGGCGACGATAACACCGGAAAAGCCCTCGTGCGTCTGGTATCCGAATGTGGATTCGACACATCGGGCATCGTAACCGATCCGTCGCGCCCGACGACCATTAAGACACGGATTATTGCTCACAACCAGCATGTCGTTCGCATCGATCGGGAAACGCGAGGCGAAATTGCCCCCGAGATCGAGAAAAAGATCTTAGGTATTATGGATGCGAATATTGCCAAGCTCGATGCGATTATCATAGAAGACTACAACAAAGGCGTCGTTATAAAGTCGTTGATCCGGGAGATCATTGCCCGGGCGGAGAAGCATAACCGCATTGTTACCGTCGATCCGAAGTTCAACAACTTTTTCGACTATAAAAATGTTACAGTATTTAAGCCGAACCGCAAGGAAGTGGAAGAAGCGCTCGGCCTCCATATCCGGACCGATGAAGATGTTGACCGGGCGGCGAAAGAAATCATGTCACGATTGCATGCAAAGAATGTCCTCCTCACGCGCGGCGAAAACGGAATGACGCTCTTCGATTCCGATGGCGGCGTCTTCCACGCTCCGACGAAAGCGCAGAATGTCGCTGATGTCTCCGGCGCGGGCGATACAGTTATTGCAACGCTGACCCTGGCCATGACCGGCGGCGCATCGGTGCGCGAGGCGGCAACGATGGCGAATTACGCGGGCGGCATCGTCTGCGGTTACGTCGGCATCGTCCCGATCAACCGGCAAGAACTTGCGAGTTCGATTTTGACCGATGGAGCGGCCCCGAAAGGATCGCAGAAGTAATGGGAGCAGTTCTCAATCTCACTGATCTCCGTGAACGCAGGGCGGCCCTTCGTTTGGCCAAGAAGAAAGTGGTGTTCACCAACGGATGTTTCGATCTGATCCATCGCGGGCACATCGAATATCTTGCTAAGTCAAAAGCGCTCGGCGATGTCCTTGTGGTTGGCGTAAACAGCGACTCATCGATCAGGCGCATCAAAGGACCTTCGAGGCCTATCGTCGGCGATCAGGACCGCGCATTCGTCGTGGCAAATCTTGCGCCCGTAGATTTTGTGACAATTTTTAATGAAGATACGCCTCTGGAACTTATCACCGCGCTCGTTCCGGACGTGTTGGTTAAAGGCGCCGATTGGGCGATCGATAAGATCATCGGCAAAGATGTTGTTGAACGGGCAGGCGGCTTGGTGAAAGCAATCGAGTTTACTTCGGGCTATTCAACATCGAAAATCATCGAACACATCATGGAACACAATAAGGTTCACTAACGCTCGCGCAGCGTTGGTGAAACTCTATGAAACGCTTCTACAAAATACTTCGGTGGATCGCAGCAGCTCTCGCTTCAGTGTTGGTTGCTGCCGTGATCCTTACGCAGGTTCCCTTCTGCCGAAAT
>DATGFY010000095.1:0-3549 GCA_035308785.1 Bacteroidota bacterium
GCCATTCACGCTTCGAAGGCGGCAGAATTGGGAATCAATCGGCCATCGAAGCAATCGAACGCGAGATTGCGGATCTCGTGCTGGAACGGGAACTTCGCGCAGGAGAATTGAAGTCGATTAGCGAACGCCACGACGCACTCGAACTCGATTCGCTCAAAGAATCCGTAAAGAGTGTGGAAAAGGAAATGACCGCAATCGAAATGCAGATTGCGCAGGTGGAGTTTGAGAAGAAACGGGCGAACGACGCCATCGAGCGCAATACGACGGAATCGGCGAAACTTGCCGAAGATGCCGCCGCCCTCCGGGCTGAACTCGAAAAAATGAGCGCCGAAATCGATGCAATCGATCGGGAAAAAGCCGGCGCTGAACGTTCGCTCGGCGCGGCGACCCGCGAAGCCGAAACGCTTGAGATTCGTTTCAACGACGCTACGCGCGCGGCAAACGAAGTGGAAATAGCTTCAGTGAAAGTCGAAGGCGATCTTGCCAATATCGGCAAGGATCTTGACAGAAATACGAATGCCCTCCGGGATACCGAACTGACCCTTCGGCGCCGCGAGGAAGAGATAACGCACGCCAATTCGGAAATTCTCACTCTTTCTGCGACGGTAAATGTGTTAAGCGCCGAAATCGATGCGCTGAAGGAAAAGACCTCTGCATCGGAGACCGCGCAGCGCGAAGTGAATGAAAAGTACGGCGCCCGCCGCGACGAACTCCATGGTATCGAGCTGAAGATCAAGGATGAACGCAGAATGCACGACGATTCTATTTCGTCCGTCCATGAGCTGGAATTGAAAATCGCTGAACTTCGCTCCTCGATGGAGCATCTCAAAGAGCGTGCGCGGATGGAATTCGAACTTGAATTGACGCACAAGCAATATGCCGAAGGCGACCGCCGCGATGTCGATGAACTTCGGGAAGAGGTACGGCAGCTGAAAGACCGTATCAAGTCGCTCGGCGCAATCAACTTTGCGGCGTTCGATGAATTCAAAACGGAAAGCGAGCGGTGCAACTTCCTTACCCAGCAGCGCGATGATCTGATTGAGGCGGAAAAATCGCTGATCTCCGCCATCGAAGAAATCAATAACACTGCGCAGCGGAAATTTCTGGAAACCTTCGGGCTGATCCGCGAAAACTTCATCAAGACGTTTAAAGAACTGTTCCAGGAAGGCGACATCTGCGATCTTCGCCTGATGGAAGACCCGACGACGGGCATCATCGATCCTCTGGAAACGGGCATTGAAATCCTGGCGCAACCCCGCGGCAAGCGGCCCACTTCGATCGACCTGCTCTCCGGCGGAGAGAAGACGCTGACAGCGATCGCGCTCCTGTTTGCTATTTATCTCGTCAAACCGAGCCCGTTTTGTATTCTCGATGAAGTCGATGCGCCGCTGGACGATTCCAATATCGACCGCTACACGCGCATCCTAAAGAAGTTTTCCGATAACACGCAATTTATCGTCGTTACGCACAACAAGCGCACGATGGAAGCCGCGCAAGCGCTCTACGGCATCACGATGGAAGAAGAGGGCGTTTCCAAAATCGTTAAAGTACGCTTCAACGACGAATCCCGCGTGAAATCCGCCTCCCTGGCAAGCGGGAACTGACAATGATTGTCATTCTGAGCGAAGCGAAGAATCTCCGCGCTAAGTCGTCGCAGTGACATAATAGCTAGCGATAGAGTAAATAATCTGGCTACACTCCCTCTACAATTCTTCATCGATTTCGACGGCACCATTACCATTGAGGACGTCGGCGATGCTATGTTCGAACGGTTCGGCGGTATGAAGTGCCGTGAATTCATCGAAGAATACCGGCACGGCAAAATCTCCGCCGCTGAATGTTTCCGCCGCGAATGCGCAGCCTGTGGAGAAGTCGATAAGCGTGAACTTGATGCATATATCGATTCGAAGAAAATCGATTCGACGTTTCCGGCCTTCGTGAACTTTTGCAAACTGGAAGGTTTTGGCTGCACCATCGTGAGCGATGGAATGGATTATTACATTCAACGCATATTAGATCGTGAGGGATTGGGAGAGGTAAAAGTTTTCTCGAATAAGTTGCATTTTGCGTCGCCTCCGCACCACCCCCGGCCCCTCCTCCATAAGGAGGGGAGGACGTCGGAAGAAATGGTAATATTCAGCCCAGAATTTCCCCACGAAAGCGAATCGTGCGACCGCTGTGCGTGTTGTAAGCGCAATATCTTGTTGACGAATTCCGGCGACGACGATATTCTTGTGCTGATCGGCGAAGGATACTCCGACCGCTGCCCCGCGCCGTACGCGGATATGGTGTTTGCCAAGGATAACCTGCTGACATATTGCCGGCAGGAAGAGATACCACACTCGGAATACTCGACGTTCGGCGACATTACTCGAAAAATGCGGGAGCTTCTTGAAATTCACCGCACAAAGCCGGGAAAATCGCGCCTCCATCAGCGCCGCCAAGCCGTTCTTGCGCGGAACAGTGTGTTTATCGGTGAGTAACATAATCATTGCGAGCGAGCCGGGCGAGCGAAGCAATCCCGGTGATCGTTAGAGAATCATTTTTCTCAAATGGACTTTAGACAGCGCATTTTTCAATTCCGCAGTTACACGCCATTGCCGTTCCTAGCGCTTATGGTCTGGTTCGCGCGGCCAACGGCATCGAGTATGCTTATCGGCGGGTTGGTAGTCATCCTGGGCGAGGTTATCCGGCTATGGGGCGTCTCGATCGCGGGAAGCGAGACACGCACTACCGGACCTGTGGGCGGCACTCAATTGGTGACCACAGGGCCGTTTGGGTACGTTCGCAATCCGCTTTACGTGGGCAACATGCTAATTTATACTGGTGTTGGGGTGATGTCAATGGCATTATTCCCATGGCTTGCGCTCGGTGCGCTGGCGTTTTTTTTCGGGCAATACACAGCCATCGTTTCGCTCGAAGAGGAACACTTGCGTCAAAAGTTTGGCGAGGAATATGACAGATACACCGGCGCGGTGCCGAGGTTTTTCCCTCTGCCGAAGAAATACGTCGGGGAACAGCGCACGCAACCAAAATTAGAATGGCAGCGAGGCATCATCTCGGAGAAAAGCACGCTCCTGGCAATCGTTTGTGTGACCGCTCTTTTGATCGTCATGCTAATGTTCAGGGGATAACCGCATGTCTGTAATGATTATCGCCGGAGAGGCGTCGGGCGATTTGCATGGGGCAGGAGTCGTTGCAGAATTGAAACGCAGCAGGCCCGATTTGGAAATCTTCGGTATTGGCGGCGATAAGATGTCAGCTGCGGGGATGGAATTGGTGTATCATGTGCGGGAACTTTCGGTGATGGGATTCGTCGAGGTCATCCGCCACCTGCCGGTCCTTCGGTCCGTGCAGAAAACGATGGAGTCGCTATTGAGTTTGCGTAAACCCGCGGCGGTGCTGTTGATCGATTATCCCGGCTTTAATCTGCGGTTCGCCGAAACCGTGCGGAAGTTCGGTATCAAAGTCATTTATTATATCAGTCCGCAGGTGTGGGCTTGGAATCCCGGCCGCGTGAAAAAGATTAAGCAGCTCGTCGATAAGATG
>DATGFY010000096.1:0-3609 GCA_035308785.1 Bacteroidota bacterium
CACGTCGAACGGGGTGCTGCCGGGGGCGGAACCGCCGGCATAATTCACCGAAGGGACCACGCGGATCGCCGCAGTTCCCGAAGCGTCGGTCAAGACATAGTTCGAACCCGCGCCGCTGACCGTCCATGTCGAGGTATTCACCGTAACGTTATCGAGTTGAACGAGCATTCCTTCGTAATTCTCCACGCCACCGGAGCCGTCGTTGTTGATCTGCGAACAGGTGACAACCAACGGAGTAACCGTGTTTCCGGTGGAGAGCGTTGAGATAAGCGTTACGGGATCGATCTCGGCAAGGCCGTCGAACTGTGTCATCAGACCTGTGATGATAATTTCGTCGCCGATATTCACGTGGTTCGTCACGCTGCTATCGTAGATAGCGATGCCGCCGCTGTTATCCTGGATGTATCCCGCGCCGTTGAACTGGCTCGTGACGGTCATGACGCCTTCAATCGTGACGTATTGGCCCAATAGCAAATTCACGCCGTTTGCATCGTTTGTTTTTACCTGGCTGATGGGCCGCGGAGATCCGTGGACATACACGCGTGGATTTGAAGAGAGTGTCGTGTTCGATCCCGGTGATATCCCGGTTTGCACCGTAAACGTCGTATATAGCGTAGAATCGGGCGAGCTGATGTTGCTGATGGTCACCGTTGCGCTGTCGGTCGCACTCAGCGAGAGGCTCGTGATCTCGATGGTATCGCCGGAGACAGCCTTCGAGGGTGTTCCTGCGCTGGCGGTTGCCGAGACATCGCCTGTGGTTTCAGACCATGTCCACAACGATGGAACGATCACGTTGGCGTTCGTGATTGTTCCGCCCGAACCGCCGTAAATCTTCACCGTAACTGTTTGGCTCATCAGTCCTGACGTGAATGTGGGAGTCATTACCGCAGTGCCAACCGCGCCGCCGTTGCCCGATCCTCCGTTGGTAACATCGGTGCCGTTGCCTGCGGTGACTGTCCACGGACCGACAAACGATTGATCTCGCGTCCCGCTGTCGGTGTAGGCGACGATGGAATCGATGGTTCCTGTGGGAACAGCGATTTCGAATCCGCCGGAACTGTATGAGTATCCTTCCGTAATACTGTTGTCTTCGGTGCGGTATGAACCGACGATGGAACCACCCGAATATGCGAGAACGGCCTCGTTGACAGCAGGAGAAGTGTTGCGGTAAACATAACCACCCGTGCCGCCCGAAGCGACGTTGAGGTATGTAAAAGCAATGCCGTTTTGATTGAAGTTTGTACTTGTGCTTGTTGTTAGCGCAGCGCGGAGGTTGACGGTGCCGGAATTGGTATGATTATGTTTCGCATAAATCCAGCCTTTCCATCCACCGCTGGCATCAGTAGTAACTACGGGCTGGTTTGCCGACGAGAATGTCGTAGTGTTACTCCATTGAGTCCCACTCCACATATATTCATTCGTCGAACTGTTATAAATCTTTATATAGTAGCTCGAGCTGGCCGCCGCTCCGGTAATTGTAACGAATGTCGCGAACGGATATCCCGTTGTCCCCGTGCCGCCGTTGTCGGCAATAGAGGTGGGGATATACGTCGCAGTGATCGTTCCCGCGCCGTACATGAGGTTGACGCCGAGGCAAAACATTGCGATAATAAGAATGAAACGGCGCGAGACAAAATTGGTAATCAAAGTTTGCATGAGGGTGTCTAAGGTTAATGAAATAAGCATACCGATACGTCTCGACCTGGCCGGGGGCAGGGTTACGGAGAGGGTGCGGTAAAGGTCATTAAACCGGCGGACTGGAGCCGGGGGTGAAGCCGGCGCGAACAGATCGACTACGAAATCGAGTGCGCGCCTTGTTGATTACTGAGGGTAAAATATACCACTTTGAGGAGTGAGATTCAATGGGTTTTTTAAGAAATTACGATTTCATAATACGCGTAAAAGGTCTCAGCGAGAGCCTGAATGAGAGGGTTCGGCAACCTCGAGTGATTGTTTCCAACCGATTAATTCGTTACTTTTGGAGGTGAAACCATTGCCCCTGTGTAGGGGCAGTTTCGTTTTATAGCCATTTTTGATGAAAAACATCTGCATACTCGGATCCACAGGGTCGATTGGGCGAAACAGCCTTGAGGTCATTTCACGCTTTCCTGATCGTTTTCGTGTTGCCTATCTCAGTACGAATACGAACGTCGAATTGCTCCGTCAACAGGTTGCGATATTCAAGCCGAAGGGCGTCGGTATCCTCGATGAATCTCTCGGCACCGATTTCCGTAAGAATATTAACGGCAGCCTGAAGGTCTTTGTCGGCGCGGAGGGGATGAAGGAACTCGCCTCTCAGCCTGATGCCGATACGGTGATAAGCGCATTTGTCGGTTTTTCCGGCTTGGCTCCCACGTTCGAAGCAATCCGCTGCGGAAAGACGGTCGCTCTTGCGAATAAAGAAACGCTGGTGGTTGCGGGCGAATTAATCAATGCGCTTGCGAAGAAAACCGGCGCCACGATTGTTCCTATCGATAGCGAACACAGCGCAGTGATGCAGTGCATTGAGGGCGAGAACCGTGACTCGATTGCGAAGCTGATCTTGACTGCCTCCGGCGGTCCGTTTTTGAATACCGAGAAATCGAAATTCGGTGCGCTGACAGTCGAAGATGCGTTGAAGCACCCGACCTGGAAGATGGGAAACAAGATTACAATCGATTCCGCTACCCTGATGAACAAGGGGCTCGAAGTCATTGAAGCGCACTGGTTGTTCGGATTGCCGGCTGAGCGCATCGATATCGTCATTCATCCGCAGTCGATCATTCATTCGATGGTGGAGTTTGTGGATGGTTCAGTCAAAGCACAAATGGGTTTGCCCGATATGAAAATGCCGATCCAGTATGCGCTTTCGTACCCTGAACGGCTCCAGACCGCCAATTCGCGGATCGATTTCGCTTCACTGGGAGCAATGACTTTTGCTGCGCCGGACCGGGGGAAGTTCGAGTGTCTCGACCTTGCGTACGATGCGCTGCATTCCGGCGGAACGGCGCCCGCGGTGATGAATGCGGCTAACGAAGTTGCGGTAGCAATGTTTTTGCAGAAACGGATTCCGTTCGATTCCATTCCGGGGATGATCCGGCATGCGCTTGAAGAAGTTCATGTGAGGATCGCTGACACCTTGGAGTCGGTTGTGCAGGCCGATGGCGAAGCGCGCAATGCAGTTCGGATGAAAACGGCAGAGAGCAGATAAGAGAGAAAGTATGCTTGCATTAACAATGATATTTTATTTTGTGCTCACGCTCGGCGTGTTGATCTTTGTACACGAGCTGGGGCATTTCCTTACCGCCAAGCTCATGGGAATGAGGGTTGACCGGTTTTCCATCGGCTTTCCCCCGCGCGCGTTTGGAAAGCAAATCGGCGAGACTGATTACTGCATCTCGTGGGTTCCCATTGGCGGCTACGTAAAGATCGCAGGCATGGTGGATGAAAGTTTCGATACCGAGCATCTGGAGCACGAGCCCCAACCCTGGGAATTCCGCTCGAAGTCCCTTGCCGCAAGGATGCTGGTAATATCTGCCGGCGTCATCATGAACGTCCTGCTGGCGTTCTGCATCTTCACGGTGGTACACCACTCGCAAGGAAAAGAGGCGCATCTTTCAACCGAAGTAG
>DATGFY010000097.1:0-6409 GCA_035308785.1 Bacteroidota bacterium
GTTTGCCTTAAATAATTCTTGGGCGTATTCAGATGCGGACTTGCCCATTGTTACCAAGGAAAACGAAACCACATCAAACTTCTCGCCATTCTTCGGCAGAAAATAATCCGCAAGGCAAAGATTTCTGTCCTTCCGCTGACGCGGGAAGGTGAACCGCAACCATTCCGTCAGCCGATCGGGGCGGGCATCCTTTGGGGATAGCTTCCATACATTCGCAAGATCGGATTCGTCCTTGGCTTTATAAATAATCAGGTCGTCGTTCTCAGAATGGCAAGGGAAGTAGCCATACACAACTTTTGGCTGGAGGAGGCGTTCGCGCTTTGCCTGTTCTTTGAGTGCGACAAAATCAGGGTAGATTTCTTTTTGGATGAAATCGCGGTATTCCTGGTCGGACATCTTTCCTTTTCGCACCTGCCACTGTCCCCGGAAAAGTGCGGCCTCATTGATATAGGAGAAGATATCGTCGAGCGAAACATCATCAACTGTTTTGGCACCGTAGAAGGGAGGCAGCGGAATCTCGCCGTATGAAACCGGCTTAACCCGCTCTCCGGTCGCAATAGTATTGCCTGCTGAAAGCGCAATCTTTGCTTCAAGCCCAGAAAGCTCGTCATCTTCGCGCGGCTGGTTCACGATCCACGAACGAATCTGCGCAAGGTGATGCTTCTGGTGGTCGTAGGTGTTCGATGCGATCAGTTCCAAAATAGTATCGCCCGCGATGGGCTGCTGTAAATCCGCATCGGTGAGTTTTGCAATGGTGGCACTAAGTTCGTTCCGATTCTTTTGCCACTCTTGCATCAATTCTTTGCGTGAAAGGGGTTTGCGTTCTTCCACGAACCGGGCATTCATCGAGGCGAGTTCGGCGAGATCGCCGTGGCTGCGGACATCAGCGCTTTTGCCGTTGAGGTATAATTGCAGCCGTTCGGTGGTGTAGCGTTCCCACGCCGAAAGGTGGGCCGCCACATCGCGTGTGGACCATTTCTCGGTAACACCGGCCATCTCAAAATGTTCATCAGAAATCCTCGCGAGATAATTCAGCGTGTCACGGTGCTGCTTCTGCATCTCTGAGTTAACTTCTTTGATGGTGGCAATCTTCTTGCCACCGCCATTGCGACCATTGGCGAGTTCTTCCATGAAATGCAGCCCATCGAACGCATCGTTTGCGTATGACAGCGCGCCTTTGTATATCGCTCGGAGGTCGTCCTCGACATATCGGCGCGTGAGCGCAGCACCGCCGAGCACGACCGGTGTGGTGATGCCGCGCTCGTTCATGACCTCGAGGTTCTCTTTCATGATGAGCGTCGATTTTACCAATAACCCGCTCATGCCGATGGCATCGGCTTTGTGCTCCTCGGCGGCGTGCAGCATTGTATCAACAGCGCACTTGATGCCAAGGTTATGCACTTTGTAACCGTTGTTCGTCAAAATAATATCGACAAGGTTCTTGCCGATATCATGCACATCGCCTTTGACGGTGGCGATGACCATCGTTCCCTTGGACGTGGAATCGGCCTTGTCCATGAACGGCTCGAGGAACGCCACAGCCGTTTTCATCACCTCAGCCGATTGGAGGACAAACGGCAATTGCATCTGCCCGCTGCCGAATAAATCACCGACCACTTTCATCCCATCGAGGAGAATCGT
Source organism: Bacteroidota bacterium (assembly GCA_035308785.1). Lineage (GTDB taxonomy): Bacteria > Bacteroidota > Ignavibacteria > UBA10030 > SZUA-254 > DATGFY01. Next base: position 1,642 of record DATGFY010000097.1, read on the forward strand.
GTTGATGATCTCCAAGGCCTTATACTTTTTTAGCCCTTCGTTCAAATCGTCGTTCAAGCCGACCTTATCGCCATCGATGATGCGATTCTTAAGGCGTTCTTCGATTGGGCCGGTTTTTTCTTTCTTGGCGGCCTTTACTTCGCCTTTGCGTGCGGCGTCGAATGCGAGCAGCGCTTGAAGCGGATCGAAGCCGTCGGAGCGTTCATCGAAAATCAGTTGCCGGCAGAGTTCGCGCTCTTTCTCATCGATTTTGAAGAGCGGTAAAATCTTCGATGCATGGACGATCGCCATATCGAGGCCGTATTCGATGGCGTAGTGCAGGAAGACGCTGTTCAGTGCATGGCGAATCCGCGGATTGAGGCCGAACGATATGTTGCTCACCCCCAGCAGTGTATGGACGAGCGGAAATTCTTTCTTGATGAGCTTGATCGCCTCAATTGTTTCCATACCGGCTTTGCGGAACTCCTCATCGCCGGAGCCGAGCGTAAACGTAAGCGTATCGAAAATCAAATCCTGTCCGCGCATGCCGAACTTATTCGTTGCGAGATCGTAGATCCGGCGCGCGATCTTGAGTTTCGATTCCGCTGTCTTCGCCATCCCCGCTTCATCGATGGTAAGCGCGATGACAGCCGCACCGTATTTCTTGCAGAGGGGGAGCACCCTGTGCATCCGCTCTTCGCCATCTTCCAGATTAATCGAATTGACGATGGCCTTGCCGCCGATGCGGCGCAGAGCCTCTTCGATGACCGGCGCTTCCGTGGAATCGATCACCAACGGGAGCGTGATCTGCGTATTGAAGCGCGAAATGATCTCGATCATGTCTTTCGATTCGTTCCGGCCGACGTATGCCGCACAGACATCGAGGAAATGCGCTCCTTCTTTGGATTGCTCTTTCCCCATCGCGACCATGCCTTCCCAATCTTCCTTCGCAAGCAGTTCGCGGAACTGTTTGCTGCCATTCGCGTTGGTGCGTTCGCCCACCATGATCGGCGCAGGATCGATATGGAACGGCATCGATTGATAGATGCTTGAACCCGAGGGCAATAAGTCGGGCTTTTTCATCGACGGCGAAAGGCCGCTGACTGAATCGGCGAGCTTCTTGATATGCGCGGCGGTTGTTCCGCAGCATCCGCCGACGATGCGGACGCCAAAATCTTTTACGAAATGCGAGAGGAATTGCGCGAGTTCATCGGGCGTTAGCTTGTAATGTGCGTGCCCGCCGACATTTTCGGGAAGGCCAGCGTTCGGCATCACAAACACCGGTTTGGGACTGTTGGCGCAGAGGTAGCGGACATTCTCGCTCATTTCCTTCGGACCCGTTGCGCAGTTCATGCCGATCAGATCGACGTCGAACGGCTCGAGCGCCGTCAGGGCAGCGGCGATTTCCGTACCGAGAAGCATCGTGCCCATTGTCTCGATCGTAACCGATGCGATGACCGGAACTTTCTTTCGTGCATCTGCGAAATAGGAAAACACTCCCGCCAGCGCGGCCTTCGTCTGCAAAATATCCTGACAAGTTTCTACGACAAGTAGATCTGCGCCGCCTTCGACGAGACCTTTTGCCTGCTCGTAGAAGGATGCCTCCATGTCTGTGAATGCGATGTGGCCCAGTGATGGCAGCTTGGTCGTCGGTCCCATGGAGCCGGCAACAAAGCGGGGGCGATCTGGAGTTGAGAAGCTCTGCGCAATCTTTTTAGCAAGTTTCGCAGCTTCAAAGTTCATCTTGTAGGCTTGATCGGCGAGGTTGTATTCTGCGAGCACGATCGATGTTCCGCCGAACGTATCTGTTTCAATGACGTCGCAACCGGCGGCCAGGAAGTCTGAATGCACCTTTTCGACTGCAGCCGGCTTAGAGAGGACGAGGTATTCGTTACAGCCGTTGAGCTGTTCGCCGCCAAAATCATCCGCAGACAGGTTTTGGTTCTGGATATTCGTACCCATCGCGCCATCGAAAACGATGACTTTTTCGTTCAATATGTCGAGAAAAGACTTACTCAATTTGGTTCGTTTTAACGATGAATTGCCATATTGATTCAAGAAAACAGCAACGGCGGTTCCCTCCTGTTGAGGAAATCGCCGTGGTATAATATAGGTAATAATGGATGGAATTCAAAAAATCTGGTGGTGACTCATTTTGGGGCGTTCCCCCGCGGGAGCGGGGAAACGAGAGACGCGGTCTTGCTCCCCCGCTCCCGCTTTAGAGTGCGGTCGGGTCTTACGACCCGACCGAATCTGAACCCAATACCTACTTCGTCGGGTCGTAAGACCCGACGACACCAATAATGTTATACCCGCCTTCCAGAGATGTGCCCTTGCGAGAGCCCGGAGGATGCATTCATAAATATAGGTTAGTTATCTGTTGCATATCTCATAGAAAAAGCTTATATTACATTAATGCAGACAATGGATGATCTCAATCGCGTCGCGCGCCGATCTTAGAAACTGAACATGATCACATTTTGCATTAAAGTGGGGTGAAACACCCCAAATGTATGCACATTTGGCGGTAAAAATCGATGGTAAAAGAAAGTAAATACGGAACTTACGCACGGAGAAAAAGAATTCTTTTTCCTTGTAAGCCCTTTAGAAACCGCAAGTAAGAAGGATCTACGGCAGGAATGGATTCTTCAGGCCGCGCATGCATTCTCCTTCGGCTCACAGGTCTGGCGATACTTGACTGCTTATCTGCTCACTTGTTTTTCCACTGTTTTCTCAATATGTTTGTTTCGCAGAGATCATGAAAAAAGGAGAAGAAATAGTTTTAGAAATCCAGGGGCTATCGGGAGAAGGCAAGACCATCTCGCGAGTCGATGGCATGGTGTTTTTTGTCGAGAAGGCCGTGCCGGGCGATACCGTCCGCGCGCGGCTGACGAAACTCAAGAAAAACTATGCCGAGGCGCAGACAGTCGAAGTTCTCACTCCCTCGAAAGACCGGGTGGTTCCGCGGTGCGCGCATTTTGGCGTGTGCGGCGGATGCAAGTGGCAGAATCTTTCCTACCCGGCTCAACTTGAATCGAAACGCAAAATCGTGGTCGATGCGTTTGAGCATATCGGCGGGTTCGCCAATCCCGACGTGCTGCCAACATTGGGATGCGAAAACGAATATTATTACCGCAACAAGATGGAGTTCACCTTCTCCCGCAACCGCTGGTTGACAGCGGAAGAGATGGGTTTGCCATCTGCGCCCGAAGAAGGGATTGCGCTCGGGTTTCATGTCCCCCGCAGATACGATAAGGTACTCGATCTCAATGAATGTTTTCTTCATTCGGAACTGTCCACAGAAATCCTGAAGCTGGTCCGATCCGTCTCGCGCAGGTTGAAATTGAGCGTCTATTCCACCGAATCGCACGAGGGATATCTTCGGCATCTCATGATTCGAGACGGGAAACGCACGGGCGATTTTATGGTGAACCTGGTGACCACGACGCACGACCCCGAGGCGATGAAGATCTTTACTGCCGAACTGACCAAAAACTTTCCGCAGATCACGACTATTGTCAACAATGTCACTGACCGGAAGTCGATGGTGGCGTTCGGAGATTCCGAGAAGGTCTATTTCGGGCCGGGGTTTATCAACGAGAAAATCGGCGAGTACACATTCCGCATCTCTGCCAATTCATTCTTTCAGACCAATACACTCCAGACGGAACGGCTATACGCAACTGCTAAATCGATGGGACAATTGCAGCCAACCGATGTTGCGTACGACCTGTACAGCGGTACAGGGACAATAGCCATCTATCTTTCGGATTCTGTGGAGCGTGTTATTGGCATCGAGGTCATCGGGAGCGCTATTCTTGACGCTGAATTGAACGCGAGGGCAAACCGCATTGCAAATTGTTATTTCCTGGAGGGCGATCTAAAGGACAAGCTGACGAAGGACAGCGGATGGCTGAGCGAACATCCCGCGGCAACGGTGATGTACATCGATCCGCCGCGCAGCGGAATGCACCCGAAGGTTATCCAGCAAATTCTCAAGCTTGCCCCGAAGCGCATCGTCTATATCAGATGCAACCCGGCCACGCAAGCGCGCGATGCGCAACTGCTTGCGCAAGGGGGGTACGCTCTCGGGTCAATCCAGCCGGTGGATATGTTCCCGCACACGGATCATATTGAGGCGGTGGCTTCTTTCGAAAAGCGGTAGAGGCACTTCGTCTGAACCTTGATTAGATTGATTTACTTGATTTTTTTGATTGGCGCCTCGTAGAAGTTAATTGCTACAAATGTCATTGCGATTCACTTTAGATATTAATCAGTCTAATCATGTTCCTCAAGCTAATCAAGTGAATCAAGGTTCCAGCTTTTTGTTCCTCAACCTCTTAAATTGCAGGCTGGTCGATCCGAAGTTCAACAACAATCCCACATCCATCTTAAATGCCTCCAGGTAATTAATCGCTTGCGCGAGATGCACTCTTTCAAGAGCTATGACGGCCTTTATCTCGACGAGAATTTTGCCTTCGATGAGAAAATCAACGCGCCTGGTTCCTATTTCTTGCTCTTGATAGTAAATTGGGATCTCAACTTCGCGAGCGAATTCGAGAGTGGTGTTCCGAAGCTCAATTTCTAACGCGCGTTGATATATCACTTCTTGAAATCCATTGCCAAGAGTTCGGTGCACCTTCATTGCCGCGCCGATTATCTTCTCCGTGAGCGCCGAGTCTTTATATTCTTCCTTAATCAATTTAATACCTCTTGTTAGAGTACACCGGATGACCGAGATGTAAAATCAAATCAATCACCGCAATCAAGTGAATCAAGGTTCTGCTTT
>DATGFY010000098.1:0-2174 GCA_035308785.1 Bacteroidota bacterium
CGAAAGAGGTCCTATCCGAAAAGGTCCATCCAAAGTATGTCTTTGGTTATAAGGGATGGCTCTTCGTTATCACCGTTCTCTGTATGTGGCTTGGTCTTTATCGTGCGTATCTCGTGCTAAGTAGTACGGGGCTTGTTTTTAGGAATGTCGGAATCACAAGGGGCATCGTTCCTTTACTGTGGTTCTTGTTCGCCTTGATGAGCGCTCTCCTTCCTTTGATTGTCTCCGTTGTTCTCTATTTCCGAGTTAAACGACCGCTTGATATAGCTATGATCTGTTTGGTCATTTTCCCGGTCGTAGAACTTCTGGCAATAATGTTGATGACTTTTCGGATTCGGTCGATTGGCATGGATATGGCCGATCTCATACTTTTGGAGATAGGTCTGTTTATCGCTCCCGGAGTTCTCTATCTGGCATTTTCAGAGAGAGTTCGCAACACTTATCTCTTTTGGAATTCTAGATTACCCCGAAAGTTTACTTGCCCATTTTGTCTGCAGAGCTTGACCCCCACCTCAGATGAACGAAATATGAAGATTATGAATTGCGGTGCTTGTGGAGAATTAATCTCGAAGGACACCGTAATAAAACCCCAGCAATCTCCTCCTTTCTTGGTCTAAGACTTTGCTCTTGCAAGTGGAAATATCGCTCTCAATCCGCGAATTTCTTGATAGACAGGTTTTGCTAAACGGGTGACCGTTATCCTCGGCTCGGCCATCCCGCGATTGGAATTCCCTTCAAAAATTGGTAATTTTCTACCTACACGTATGGAATCGCCGGCGAAAATTCTTCTCATCCGATTCAGTTCGATCGGCGATATTATCCTGACTTCGCCGTTGGTGCGAATTTTGCGCCGCACATTTCCGCTGGCGCAGATCGATTTCGTTACAAAAAGGGAATCTGCCGATCTCGTTCGTCACAATCCCAATCTCTCTTCGGTGATCGAGTTCGAGGAGGGGCAGTTGCAGGCTCTCCGGACGCGGATCAGGAAGGAGCGGTACGATGCCATTCTCGATCTGCACGGCAGCCTGCGCAGCCGGATGTTGCGTAGAGGCGCGGGAGTCAAGACAATCGGCGTCATCGATAAGCGAATCATTAAACGGTTCCTGCTTGTACAGTTTAAATGGAATCTGTATGGCGCGATAGTTCCGGTCGCTGAGCGGTACATCGAAACTGCAACATCCCTCGGCGTTCACGATGACGGCGGAGGTTGTGAAGTATACGTCCCATCGGATGTTTCCTCGCGAGTTTCAACAATGCTCGATACTCTCGGTCCAGATACAGCGAGACGATTTATCGGAATTGTTCCTATGGCGAAACACAAAACCAAGATGTGGCCTGAAGAGAGGTTTGTTGAATTCGGTAAGAGGATATCTGGTGATAACGTTGCGATCCTCATTTTCGGTAGTGCAAGCGAAATTGCCCCATGCGACCACATCGCAGGTGCGATTAATGCGGGATCCAACACACCACGTGCATACAATCTTGCGGGGAAATTGAATTTGTTAGAGACCGCTGCCGCCTTCGATCGATGCGACCGCATTGTTACCAACGACACCGGCCTGATGCACCTTGCGGCGGCTCGCGGACGGAAGATCACGGCAATTTTTGGTCCTACCGTAAAAGAGTTTGGGTTTTTTCCATACAGAGCCGAAAGTGTCGTGGTGGAACATAACGATTTGTCGTGCAAACCGTGTTCGCACATCGGGTTGGCGGAGTGCCCGATGGGACATTTTCGATGCATGAATGATATTGCGGTCGATGAAGTTGCAAAAAGCATGGAATAGGGAATATGGAACAAGAGCGCCACAAAGTTAGACCAGCAACAGTACAATTAACTACCTCAGGAACGATCGTCTCAATCCAGCTATGTCCCGGCCACCGCAAGCCGATGGTGATGGTAGATGAAGTTGAAGCCGTCGTTGCGTTGGGGCTCAAAGGCGATCGCCATGCCTTGCAAGACAGCTCCCGCCAGATATTATTGATCGAGAGCGAGACGCTCGAAGCATTTGGATTAACCCCCGGGCAGGTGAAAGAAAACATCACGACCGCCGGAATATCCTTAAGAACTCTGGCGCGGAAACAACGCCTCAAGATCGGTGCCGATGTGGTCGTTGAACTCACCGGAGAATGCGCGCCGTGTTTCCGCATGGATGAGATCCGGTCCGGGTTGAAGT
>DATGFY010000099.1:0-4253 GCA_035308785.1 Bacteroidota bacterium
GCGCTTGGCGCGAGCGTCCCGGATGGCGCTGTCGTTATCGTCCGCATATTTGACGCTATCGGCGGTATCGCCGGTGAGCGAGCGGATTTTCTTGGTGAACTCGTAATCCTTAAAGGTAGGATAGAGGAAGTACGCCGAAACGACGATACAAAAGAAAATGAAGATAATTTTGCCGCGATTCTTTTTCACATTAATCCTGCTGAACTTCTAAAATGCGTTGAAAATGAAGAGAAAATGAAATGTTTTGGTGTAAATATAGCTTGAAAATATACCTCAAAATTCGCTCAAAGTCAATAAAAACCTTCAAAAAACGTGAGACCCGCCATAAAGACGGTGGGCAAGCGTGAGAAGGTGAGAAGTGAGACGGAAAAGCGATTTTACAGCATGAATCCCAAGTGCGTGAATCGACGGTATCTTTGGACGTTAATCTCCTTTTTCGTAACATTACAACCATGTTTCAATTCAGTTACCCCCTCCATATTCGCACATCGGCATTCGCACTTCGAGCTTTCCTTCTATTTAACATCTTCCTTTTCCTGACTGTTTCAGCTCAAAGCCAAAAAAAATATCCGTTTCCGAAATACGAAGTCCGCGCGGTGTGGATTACGACGCTGAGCGCGCTCGATTGGCCCCATAGTTATGATGTGGCCGAGCAAAAGAGATCACTGCGCGAGATGGTGGATAAGCTGAGTGCTGCGCATTTCAATACGATATTTTTCCAGGTGCGTGGGCGCGGCGATGCGCTTTACCGGTCGTCGTACGAACCCTGGTCGCAAAATATGACCGGCACGCTTGGCGAGGATCCCGGATGGGATCCGCTGCAAGAAGTGATCGCGCTGGCGCACGAGCGCGGCATGGAAGTGCATGCGTGGTTCAATACCTTCTTGGTGCGAACTGGAGGAAAGCCTCCGCATACCGAACCGCAACATCTCGTGCTCAAACATCCGGAGTGGATGCACGATGTCGATGGCGAATGGTGGGTCGATGCGGGCTATCCTGCCGCGCGAGAATATACGCTCAACGTTGCGCTCGAAATCGTAAAGAAATACGATATCGACGGTTTTCATTTCGATTTCATGCGATATCCGGAAAAAGGATTTAACGACGGCGCCGCATACCGCGTCTATGGCAGTGGGATGGCGAGAGGCGATTGGCGGAGGAAGAATATCGATACGTTTGTTGCGTCGTTTTACGATTCCGTAAAGGCGTTCAAGCCGCGTGTGCGGGTTGGCTCTGCCCCGATCGGCATTTACCATAACGAGAACGGCATCAGCGGGCTGCAATCGTACGACGACCTCTATCAAGATTCGCGCGAGTGGCTGCGTAGCGGCAAGCACGATTATATAGTGCCACAAGTCTATTGGCCGCTCGCGAAGGGAAACTCGCACACCGATTTCGCAAAAGTGCTTGGAGATTGGTCCGCGAACGCGTATGGCCGCGATATTTATCCGGGCATCGGCGTGTTCAAACCCGATGTTGCGGCACAAACGCCGGCGCTTATCGATACGACACGCGCATTAGGGTTCCTCGGTAATTCGTTTTTTAGATACGAATTCCTGGAGAAGATGCTTTCACCATCCGGCGGGGTAGCCGCACGATACGCCTTCATTGCATTTCCGCCACCGATGCCGTGGAAAGATTCTATCCCGCCGAACGCCCCCCAGCATCTCCATATCCAAACATTAACGGAAGATCGTGTGCGATTGGAGTGGATCTCATCATCGCTCGCATCAGACGGAGATACTGCCGCGTTTTACAATGTCTATCGCTCTTCAGTTCAGCCGGTAGATATTGCAGACATTCGGAACTTAGTCTGCTCCCAAAAGGGAACATCGTATGTCGATGCGCTCGATCGGCCATCATCTGCAAGATTTTTTTACGTGGTTACGGCGATGGATGGCGGGTACAACGAAAGCATTCCGACATCCGAAGAAAGCATTATCGTCCCGGAAATTGTGCAACTGGCAAAAAAATACCAGCCGACATTTGCCCTTGAAGCTGCGTATCCATCGCAAGCAAAGGATTACGTGTATTTTCCGTACGAGCTCAAAGATGCGGTGCCGGTGTGGCTGTTTATTTTGGATAAGGCCGGTTCGGAAATGGTTCACGTCGTCGATGCGTACCAGCAGCCGGGCCGGTATGTTGCGGGTGCGCAGATCGATAAACTTCCCTCGGGCGATTACACCGCAAAGCTCGTCGCCGGAAAGGATGCGTTGACGAGGTCATTTACGGTTTCAAGATAGAGAGAAAGTTTAACAGCGAAGACCTAAAGGCGTGTCATTCTGAGGCGCGGAGCGCCGAAGAATCTCCAACCATTCGTTTAAGACAACCGTCGGAGATTCTTCGCGGAGTTTATCCTCGAATGATTGTGTCGAGGACTCAGAATGACAATCAGGTAGGTTCTATAATGACCTCTTTGGTTTTTATCTTCACTCTGTTTATATTTCAAGCGGCGATGGAGTTCGCCATTAACCATTCCATTTATCGGGAATTAATGACTCCTACATTTGTGCGATCGGCGTGCAATGTAGGAGTTTTGCATTTTAAGACGCAGGGCAATCCGCCTCCGGCGGATTAGCTTGTTCATAATTTACTAAAGGGATCACGCTTGAAGAATTATTTACTGGCCGGATTCGGCGGAGGGTTGGGCGCAATGGCGCGGTACTGGCTATCGGGCGCGGTTTATACTTTTCTGCCGACGGATTTTCCGTACGGCAACTTGATTGTCAATATCTCCGGTTGTCTGGCAATTGGAATTTTAATGACGTCGATGCAAGAGCGGTTCATCGCAAGTCCGGCGCTGCGGATCTTCCTCACCGTGGGAATCCTCGGCGGCTTCACGACGTTCTCGTCGTTCAGTTACGAAACCGTGGCGCTCTTCGGCGACAGCGAGGTGTTTCGCGGATGCATCAGCGTGTTTGCATCGGTGGGAGGCTGCCTCGTGGCTACGTATGCGGGCTCATTGATTGGAAAACTCTTCTAAACTTTTAAGGCACAGACATGAAACTCTCCGGCGATGGAAAGCTCTTACGGATATTCTTAGGTGAACTCGATCAATATCATTCCAAGCCGCTCTACGAAGCAATCATTCTTAAAGCGCGCGAGCTGGGCCTTGCGGGATGTACTGTCATCCGCGGCATCGAAGGATACGGCGCGCGCAGCCGCGTTATTCACACAGCGAAAATCTTGCGGCTATCGGAAGATTTGCCTATCGTCGTTGAGATCGTCGATACCGAGGAAAAAATCCGCGGATTCCTGCCGGTGGTGGATTCAATGATCTCCGAAATCGATTGCGGAGCGATGATAACCATCGAGGAGGCGGAGATTATTAAGTACGTGCATGGAAAACCCGCTTGAAAAGCGAAAGAAGGTAAGAGGGTGAGATGGTAAGAGAGTGCGTCCTGCACAGACTAAGAAGCGAGTAATCTCATTAAGCCCACTCCCGGAAGCCGCAATTTCCTGAACGAGATATTTCTTAAACCCTCTGCCGCGCACCAACCGTTAACCTCGTCAACCGAATACACCCGCCCCCCGGTTTCGTTTAGCAAATTCAAGCCTACCATTAAGGGCAGGAACGATTTCATTCCCGATTGCTTATCCGTTTTGAATTGATCGAGAATATAGATCGTTCCGCCATCTTTGAGCGACTTCACTAACGTGTGAAGGAGATTCCGGTTCGCATCTTCTGTCAATCCGTGAATGAGATTGAAAAGGAGGATGACATCGTAACTGTTCTTCGGAAATTCAGTTGTCGTCACTTCGCAAGGTTGCACAGAGATGCGGCTGCCGAGATTCGCATCAGAGATATTCTTCTTCGTATGCACGAGGACCTCAGGTACGTCGGCGATGACTGCGTGAAGGTTCGGATGTTTCTCAACAAGTTTAATCGAATATAATCCGTGCGAGCCGCCGACATCCAGCAGCGAAACGGCCTTGGGTGGAATTGCGATCTTCGGAAGAACGTGAGGGATAATCAGCTTAGCAAGGTCGTTCATGCCTGCGGTATAGACAGCCCATTCGTTTTCGGTAAAGGTCTCGAAATAGGTCGAAGGTGGTTTGCCGTTACGAATGGTCGATTCTAAGTAACCCCAATGCGAGTGAAGTATCTCCAGATAAGCGATAAAATTGCCGATGTAGTGAGGAGAAGATTTCACTAACCATTTCTTTGCCTGCGGTGCAAGTCGATATATATCACCCGATCTTCGCAGGTATCCGCCCTGGGAAAGAGCCTCGAGAAGGAGGGAGGTTGGTTG
>DATGFY010000100.1:0-11217 GCA_035308785.1 Bacteroidota bacterium
GCCGAAACTGGAAAACCGTTACCGCACTGTTCACTCATCTCCGGCCAGCGATGGGAAAACGATCGTCTTTGGGACGGATGATGGAGCGCTTATCGCAGTCGATGCCGACAGCGGCCATCAACGCTGGGAGAGTAAACTTAAGCATAGTATTGTTGCTTCTCCATCCATCGCCGATGGAAAGGTTTTTGTCGGCGCGCTCGACAGTTCGTTTTATGCATTCGATCTGCAAAATGGGAACCAACTCTGGCGCCGTCCGTTGGGAGCGCGAATCTATGCCTCCCAAGCTGTTGATGATAGCGCAGTATTTCTCGGCACAGCGGGAAGCAGAGTGTTCTCCTTGAACAATCGCACCGGAGAAGTGAATTGGACGTTTGAAACGTCGAGCATCGTCAGCGCTGCTCCGCTGCTCGCAGGCAATAATCTCTACGTCGGAGATCTTGACAACTACTTATACTGCCTCGACGCTTTATCAGGCACGTTGGTGTGGAAGTGGCAAGCGGAAGGCAGAATTCGCTCTACGCCGTTGTTATATGGCGATTACCTGATCCTCCAAACTGATGATCACAGTGTCATTGGACTAACATCGAAGGAGGGGAAATGAAGCGAGTTACAACTATCTTGCTTTTCACGTCCATCGCGTTGATTTTTTTTAACCAGACCGTATTCGGGCAAAAGAGCGATCCCGGCCATTCTCCCATTGCGTTCCGCTCGTCATCCGATTTCTACGCTGCGCTCTATGCAGACACATTGACGCTATCTCGCGCCGATACGAATCATTTCGGCGGAATCTTTCAGTCGCCCTTCTCATCTCCGTTGGCGATTACCGAAGAAGACACCGGGGTATCTCGCAACGCCCTTTCCACTTCTCCGAATTACTACATTGCAGGAACTGCTATTGCAACCGGAGCCATTTCTGCCTACTTCAAGCTCAACGCCGATCATTATTTTTCCGAGTACAAACAAAACCCCTCGCCTACCCTCCTCCATAAGATCCATACTTACGATACATTTGCGGGAATTTCGCTCGCCCTCTCGCAAATCGGTGTGCTCACCTTTACGTATTTGCTCTTCACCAAATAGAAAAAGCGGCAACGGGGCCGCTTTGGTTCACTTCACAAAGCATAGTTATCTTCTCTTACTTCAGCACCACGATCTTCTTTGAATCTGCAAACGCGCCTGCCCGCAAGGTACACATATACATGCCGCTGGAAAGGGAGGTTGCATCGAGGTTAATAGTCTTCACTCCGGCAGTTTCGATCCGATCGACCAATGTGGAGATCTCCCTGCCGAGCGCGTCGTACAGTCTTAGCGTAACATGCGATTGTTCAGGGAGCTCATAGGTGATTTTCGTCGTCGGATTGAATGGGTTGGGGTAATTTTGGTGAAGGTGGAACCGCGCAGGCACGGAATGCTTTTGAACAGGAGCGCCGAGGACCACTTCGGGCACGGGACGATAGAAGATATCTCCGGAATCAGTCCCGACGATAATCCGGCCATCCAAAAATGTGAAGCAGGTGAGATTCACATCGGTCAGGCCGGTGTTCGAAACAGTCCAATCGGCTCCGTTATCTGAAGAAATAAACATTCCGGAATCGGTAGCGGCATCGATTGAGATGGTTGATCCTCTGAGAGTGAAGTTTCTCTGCACCTGCAATTGAGAAATGGTACGATTCGCAATGCTTCCGCCGATGGCGTTCCAACTTTTTCCGAAGTTTGTCGATGAGTACAATCCGCCGCCGAAAGTCGCTGCATACAGACTACGGAGGCCATCTGAAGCGATTGCAGAGAAACTTAGATTATACAAACCGGAATCGGCAAGCGTCCAGCTGCCGCCATTATCCTGCGATCGAAACAACCCCTGCAACGTGCCAACGAATAATCCGCCTTCATTTATTGCAAAGCCTATCACATTGGGCGCTCCGAGATCACCGTTTCGACCCGACCACGACTTTCCAGAATCGGAAGAAAAAAGAATTGATTGCGCCGTGCCGGCATAGAGCCAGGCGACATCTCCCGAAAGCGCCCAGAGGGCAGTTACAGGGTCGTTTGTCCATCCGTAGTTGCTGGGTTCCCAGCTAGAAAGCGCGTTCTTATAAACAAACACATACCCATTTCTTGTACCGATATAATACGTATTGATGGTTGTAATTGTAAGGACATCCTTATCCCATAAGCCATTATTGAAATCGTCCCATGTTGCCCCGGTATCCACCGAGACGAAGACACCCTTTTCGGAGGCTGCCACTAGCCCGACCGCTTCCGCAAACCCGGTAATTCTAGCTGAAGGGGTTCCCGTTGCTCTCACCCATTGCGATTGCGCAGGGATAAGTGCTGCGAAGAGAAGTGCTACGACCGCAAAGAAAGAAATATGAACAGCTCTATGTTTAGGAAATACCATGAAATCGTGGAATGAATGCCGAATGTCGCCTTACGCCAATGTAGCCAACATGAGATGCAAAATCAAGTGAGCGGCATTTTATTCTTTCCCGCGTACAACATGAAGTTGAAAAAACGTTAATATTTGCGCCAAATCTCCGCCGTCATCAAATCTTCGCCCCGCCTCGGCATGTTTTCCGATCGGCGATAGATACCGACAACGATACCCATGTGCGCCTCGCCGGGGAAAATGCGTTCTTCCAGCTTCAGGAAATGCCGGTCGATATAATCGCGGATCTCATCGGGCGCATCAAGCGAAATAAAGACGAATGCTGACGCTGTATCGATCACCGGTCCGAGCGATTGATCGAGATACGTTTCATCGAACTGCTGCGCTTTGCCGCGGTAATAATAATTAAACAGCGGCGCAAAATAGTTAGGCCGCACAACCATGGTCATCTCGCCTTCCGTCCACTCATCGACATAGGCAACAACCGCCTTCACATTCGATTTTGACCACGTGTAGTACCGGAATGTCCCAGGCAGACTCGCCGCCAGAAGCAATAGCACCAGCACCGCGCCGGCCCATTCTTGTTCCATGTACCTCACCATCGCCGCGGCAGCAAGGCAAAAGAGCGGGAAGACAATCACGGGATACCGGTACCACAGAAAAATCTCCGGCCGGGCAAACGAGATGAGAAACGGTACAAGGAGCGTCCCGAACACGCATACGAGAATATACCCTCCCGCCGACACATAATGCTTTTCGGCGATGCGCCAGAACGCGGCCACCGAGAGGAGAAAAATAAGCGCCGTTCCGCAGAACCGCAAGAGCGGCCGCACGGTAAAGATCGATGACGCAAATTTGAAATACGTCCCCGAAAACGCCTGCGCAATTTGAAGCAGCTCGCGCGGGCTGGCGCTCTCAGCCCAAAACCAATCCGGCGAGTTTTTCACCGGCACCTGATGCATAAGCGCAATCGCCTCCGGCAGATAACAGAGAGCAGAAACCCCGCACAGAATCGCAAACATTTTCTTGAATGTATTCGATGCTCCGGATAATATCAAGACGTAACCGATCTGCGCCAATATGAAAAACATTCCCCAGTGATGCGTGTAGAGAAGGGCGAGCCCGCTGATTCCGTACGAGATTAACCATGCTGTACGTTCGGAGCGTATGGCCTTCCACAAGCAATAACAACAGACCAAGCACAACAATCCTGCAAGCGCATACGGCCGGGCCTCTTGCGAGTAGGCAATGTGAAACGGCGCAACCATGCACACCAATGCCGCAAGACCGCCCGGAATTGCTCCGAACCATTCCGCGCCAATCAGGAAAACACAGCCCACTGAAAGCGAACCCGCGATCGCCGATATGAGCCGCAGTGACCACTCGTTTTCACCGAACATCTTCACCACTGCATGAAGGAGATAAAAATATAACGGCGGGTGGTGATAATGTTCAACGAGCGTTCGTTGAATCTCTCCGAACGGCAGCCGTGCCACCTCCAGCGAGAACATCTCGTCGTTCCACAAACTTTGCCAGCTTAAATGATACCCGCGAAGCGCGGCAGCCCCCGCGATAAATGCAAGAAACACCGCGAGGCGGGAAAGGGATAACCGGGGGTGAGATGATGAGAGCGCAGGTTCCACAAGATGGGACGTCATAACCCCTCTATAATACAAAACGAGGCATGGAAAGGCAATCCAATCGGCAGACCCCAACCACTACACTAATTACCGAACACAGAACCCCACCTCACCTCTTTCCTGGCGGGCAAGCGAGCGGTGGAGCGGGCTAAAAGCTTGAAAATCATCCCTTTTCGCGTAGGAAAAGTCCTACACGAGAATCAGAGAATCCTTGACAGGAACTTCTCTAGCCGCCGAGTATATTAGATGCACAATATGTTGATATACGATATTGATACGAAAGAAGAAAGAATGACCCGAACGATGAAAGTACTCGTCGCCGACGATTCCCTGATCGTCTGCGCGCGATTGATCTCAATGCTGACAGATATTGACGGTGTGGAAATTGTTGGACAGACAAGAAATGTTTCTGGAACGATTACCTCCGTGCTCACCCTCCAGCCGGACGTGGTGATCCTGGATATTCAAATGCCGGGCGGAACGGGAATCGATGTATTAACGAAGATTCGCGAACAGGGTAGCAAGGCGATCGTGATTATTCTTACGAATTACCCGTATCCGCAGTATCGGAAGAAATGCGAAGAAGCCGGCGCAAACTTTTTCTTCGATAAATCGAACGAGTTTGAAAGCATTCCCCCGCTCATCCAAAATCTGTTTAAGATGGAATCGAAGCTGTGGATGCTGCAACGATAGGTGTTAGGTACTGGGTGCTAAGGATTGGGCGGCTCTCTCTACCTTCTAAATGACAGCGGCGATTCAACCGAATCGCCGCTGCACATTTTCAATTTAAGTCATTCATCGCCATGCAGGGAATTATTCATTATTCCCTAACACCTAAAGATCTACTCCTCCACCACATCATTCGATAGCTGATTCGTATCGTCTGCGTTGCGCGGGAAGTGCTTCGCTAATACTTCGCCGACGTCCTTCACCGCTTCGATGAGCCCGGCGCGGAAGTTCCCTTTCCGGAAATGACCGCTCAGCAATTCTGCAATTTTGTCCCACGTTCCATCTTCCACCCTTGAGTGGATTCCCTCATCGGCGATAATCTGAAATTTCTTCTTCGAGAGCAGGAGCATGATGAGTACACCCGTCCGGTGTTTCGTTTTCTCCATGCCGAGATGCACAAATTCCCTGAGCGCGATCTCGTGCATCGAGAGCTTCATCTCGTTCCAATGCCGGCTATGGCGCAGAACGACGCGGATCTCTCCGCTGGTGCGTGCTTCGGTCTCGCCGATTGCCTGCGCAATGGCTGCGAGATCTTCTTTGGAGAGTATGTGTTTAAAGAGTCCCAATGTGTTTTTTGATTAAGAACGCGACCTAAAGATCGCGGCTACCGTTATCTAGATTCAGCAATCAGCATTCATAATTCAGCGTTGCTCTTCTACCATCCTCCGGAAGCCCCGCCGCCGCCAAATCCGCCGCCGCCGCCGCTGAAACCGCCCCCTCCTCCAAAACCTCCGCCGCCGAATCCGCCGCCGCCCATGCCGCCCCACCACATCCCGCGCGAATACACTCCGCGCCTGCCGACGTACATCGATCGCCAAAACAGGCCGCGGATGAGAAACGCGATGATAATAAAGAGAACAAACCCAACCGGCGCATTTCTCCGCCGCCCTGAGCTCGAATCCGAATCGTCGCCCTTGTACTCGCCTTTCGTTGCCTGTTCGATCGATTGGATTCCTGCAGCGATTCCGCCGAAATAGTCGCCATCGCGAAAACGCGGGGCAATCTCGTTGCGGATAATGCTGCTGCTGAGCGCGTCGGTCAGCGTGCCCTCGAGGCCGTACCCAACCTCGATGCGCATCTTCTTATCAACCTTGGCAATGATCAGCAATACTCCGTTATCGCGGCCCTTCTTGCCGAACTTATTCTTATCCGTCACGCTGATTGAAAAATCTTCCAGCGATTCGCCGTTGAGCGATGGAATCATCAACACTGCGATCTGGTTCGATGTTGCACTCTCGAACTCTTGCAGGTTCGCTTCCAGCTGCTTCGTCTCGTCGGCGGAGAGCGTACCGCTTAAGTCTGTCACACGGCGGCTGATGGTAGGAATTTGCAGATCGTCCGCGCGAACGAGGCTTGGTAGAAGGACCGCCAGAACAAGCACAGTTAACGCGATGAATCGACCAACACGATAGTCATTGTGAGGATGCCGTTCGACGAAGTCGGACGGATGACGAAGCAATCCCGGTACAGTGTGCATTGCCGACCGAGATTGCTTCTCCGCCAGAGGCGGATCGCTCGCAATGACTATGCTCTTAAGAGGATTACCGCTCATTGACTTTCCCTAACACCTACTTGCCCGCCGTCTGTTTGGCAGGGCACCAAACACCTGTTGTTCAGAACTTCACCGTGGGTGCCTTCTCTGCGCCTGCTTCCGCCTGGAAGTAGGGTTTCGCCTGGAAGCCAGACATGTTCGCGATGAACGATGCCGGGAACATCCTCAGCGCGGTGTTATACCCTTGCACTGCTTCGTTAAACCGTTTCCGCGCGACCGAGATGCGGTTCTCCGTTCCTTCAAGCTGCGATTGGAGCTGGAGGAAATTTTCGTTCGCTTTCAACTGCGGATAGTTTTCCGAAACCGCGAGCAGCCGCGAAAGCGCCGAACTCATCGCCCCCTGAGCCGCCTCAAACTTCTGGAACAATGCCGGATCGTTCAGCACCTCGGGCGTCACGGTCAGCTTGCCGACGCTCGAACGCGCTTCCGCAACTTGCGTGAACACGTCGCTTTCGTGCGTGGCGAAACCTTTCACGGTCTCGACTAAATTCGGGATCAGGTCATTTCGCCGCTGGTACTGCACTCCAACTTCGCCCCACGATTGCTTCACATTTTCATCAAGCGCGACAAATCCGTTATACGTGCGCGTGTACCAACTGACGCAGGAGAAGCCGATGAGGAGGATTACTCCGAGAATACCTAAAATGGTAATTGCTGTTTTTGACATGGTTTTGCGGTTCCTTTCGGTATGTGTCGTATCAATATAGATGATACGAGGGGTAATTCAAAAATGTTATAAAGAACATATCAAGAATGCAGTGCAGCCCTTAGAATCTATGCGTAGGATAATCCGCCTGGGGTGGATCAGCTTGTCCATGCCCGGTTTGGACAAGCTGAAGCATGTCCTACGGTTGCAATCCGAGAGAGAGTTTTACTCCCGACACACCATTACATGTGCGGTCGGGTCTTCCGACCCGACCGACTATTTCACATTTCCCCCTTTTTCTCGTATAATCAATAATACCACAAGCAATGACAATCAATGAAAATCGCCAAGAAAATTCTCATCGGCCTCGGAGTCCTGTTCCTCCTCTGCCAATTCTACAGATCACCGAGGAACCAATCCCCCGCGCCGGTTACCCGCGGGATCGCGAACCAATATCCCGTCCCTCCGGAAATCGATGCAATGCTGCGCGCCTCGTGCTACGATTGCCACAGCGATAATACCGTTTATCCGTGGTATAACAATTTCCAGCCTGTATCATATTGGTTGAACGATCATATTGAAAGCGGCAAACGGCATCTCAATTTCGATCAGTTCATGGAGCTTTCTCCCCGGCGGCAGTATCAACGCATCGGCGATATTGCCGAGCAGGTACGAGACGACGAGATGCCCATCACCTCGTACACTCTCATTCATCGCTATGCAATCCTCTCCGATGCCCAGAAATCCCAACTGATACGGTGGTCAGATGCGATGCGCGATACGATGAAAGCGCGTTACCCGGTGGATAGTTTGGCGAGTTTGAAGAGGAGATAATACACGAGAGTATTGGTCATTGCGAGGCGCCTCGTCAACGAAGTTGACAGGGCAACGCGGCAATCCCGTTCTCCGTTTGCATTCATCAAGCCCACCGCATTCCCTTCTCTTGATTCTCAAGAGAAGGGGAAGTTCCGTCGCTAGACGGAATGGGGATGAGTTCCGAACTATGGGGCAATTCCAGAGAGAGTTTGCAAAGCCGACCGAGATTGCTTCGTCCGCTGCGGCGGACTCGCAATGACTACATGGCTAGTACATCAAATACTTCTTCCGCACTTCTTCAAACCGTTTCAACCCCTCACGCTGAATCCCGAAGAGTTTTTTCAGCCCTGCGCCGTCGAGGATTCCTTCGCGGAGTTCTTTCCGGCCGCTGAGACGGTCGAATTGCGACGGGATAAACTCAAACCACACAGGGAATAGCTGCATTACGACCGTCAGCATGGCAAGCGCCGTTTCGACGGGGCGAAACACCCTCCGGTCGGTCACATGCACATACACCCCACCGCACGATTGGTTCTTGTATTTCGGATTCGGCGCGGCAACGGAATCCGGTTGGGGAGTGAATTGAAATGGCTCGAACGTCACGCCCTTCAATCGCAACTCGTTTAGCCGGAAGGCGAACGTGTCCTTCATAATCCACGGCGCGCCGATGTACTCGAACGGTTTGTCGGTGCCGCGGCCTTCGGTGATGTTCGTGCCTTCGAATAAACACATTCCGGGATAAACGGTTGCTGTTGCGAGCGATTTCATGTTCGGCGATGGCGGCGTCCACGGCAATCCGGTTTCATCGAAATACATGGAGCGTTTCCATCCCTCCATTTTGATGACGGAAAGATCGATCTTCCGGTCTTTTCCCATCCAGTGTTCTCCGGCGATCAATTTGGCAAGTTCGCCCATCGTCATCCCGGTTCGAATGGGGATCGGGAACATTCCGACAAACGAATGCAATGCCGTATCCAGCACCGGACCTTCGACGTCGTTTCCATTGATCGGCTCAGGCCGGTCGAGAACGATGAACCGTTTCCCGTTCTCCGCCGCCGCCTGCATTCCCAGCGCCATCGTGCTGATATACGTATAGAAGCGCGCCCCAACATCTTGAATATCGAACACGAGCACATCGACATTTGCGAGCATCTCCGGCGTCGGCTTGGTGATTTTTCCGTAGAGCGAATAAACCGGAATCCCTGTCCTTACATCTTTGCCGTCCTGGATGCTCGCCCCCGCCTCGCTCGTTCCGCGGATGCCGTGCTCCGGACCGAAGAGTGCTGTTACGTTGACTCCCCGCCTAATCAATGTATCAACAAGGTAGGTTCCGTTCGGAAGGACTGAAGTGTTATTACAGATGAGGCCAACCTTTTTACCTTCAATCAATTTCATCCGCTCAGCCAATAGCATCTCCGCCCCGGTGCGAACGTGCGCTACTGCGGAGAAATTCCAAATTCCAAGCATCAATCCGCCTAGGGCGGACCAACGAAGCAGTAAATTCAAATGAACGAGATTGCCGCGTCGCTTCGCTCCTCGCAATGACGGGCTAGAAAAGGAATTCATTGGGTATTAGGGATTGGACTTTTGTTGGAATTTGGCGTTTGGTATTTGGAGCTTGCGCCTCAGCGCACTATCGCCCATGCCGCAAGAGACATCCCATCCCAGAGCTCTCCTGAGGCGATCTTCTTCTCGATCTGCTTTGGGGAGAGGGCGAACTGCTCGAACTCTTCCGTTTCGTCGTGATGGGATTTCACAGGGTAGAGATTCCTGGCAAGATACACGCGGCACATTTCATCGGTAACGCCGTTGTACGGGTTGAACTCGCCCACCAGCGTTAACGATTTCGCCGCGAAACCGGTTTCTTCCGCAAGCTCTTCCCGGGCAGTTTTCAGATAGGTAGAAAGTTTCTTTACGCTCCCGCATGGAAATTCTAAGCTGTCTTTATCGGCGAGATACCGGTACTGGCTCACCATGATGATCTTCCCGTCGCCTCGCACCGGGATCACCATGCTCGAGCCCTTGACGTGAACGGAATGATACTCCCCCCGTTTCCCGTTCGGCAGCTGCACGATATCTTTGCGATAGCTCCACCAGGGGTTCCTTAGCTCAAACTCCCGACGGACTTTCTTCCACTTACTTAGAGGCACTTTACGATAATTATTAGTTGGAAAAATTGATGCTAGGTTGTCATCCTGAGCCCTCGACAAAAAGCATTCGAGGGTAAACTCCACGAAGGATCTCCCACGGTTGTGGGTCGGCTGAGGTCGGAGATTCTTCGCTGCGCTCAGAATGACACACCTATCAGAACAAGCCACAGGCCGAATGACAATTATTTTTTCATCATCGATACATTTTTCGCCAACTCGTTCACAATCTCTAAACCGCGATCGACATCCTGCATCGAATTATAAATATGAAGCGAGTGCCGGACGCCGTTGGTATCGCCCATCGAGCGAACACGGTATTTCTTCGCCCAGAACGCATCCATCATGTCGCCGCCCTTCATTCCATCGACGCGGTAGGTGGTGATGCCCGCGGCCATATCGGGATTGACGGAAGACAGGATCGTCACGCCCTTGATCTGCTGCAATCCATCGCGCAGGCGTGTGCCGAGCGCATGGATTCTCCGCGCAACGCGCTCCGGACCCAACCACAAACGGAACTCGGCCGCAGCCTGAATACCTTCGTAGATCGAGCGGTTGCCTGTGCCGAACTGCATCAAGCGGTAGGAGCCGTTTTTATCGTCGCTCCACGAGGCGGAAGCCAGCGTCGTCCAGATTTCCTTCAAGCGCTCTTTTTTCACAAATAGCGCCCCCGATCCGGGAGGCGCCAGCAGCCATTTGTGCGGCGAAAAGAAATAGGCGTCGCAGCCGAGCGTAGCAAGGTTCACATCGACCTGCCCTGCGGCTTGCGCGCCATCAAGGACGATGAAGATATTCGGATGGCCTTGCGTGCGCCCGATTGCGATCAATTCTTTCACCGGCATCACCAATCCCAGCATCGATGTTTGGTGCGGGATCGCGAGCACGCGTGTCTTAGAATTAATCGCCGCACGAAACCGGTTGATGATTTCGTCCTTGTCGTTCGGCGGCGTGGGAATCGCCACGCTTTTCCATACTGCGCCGGAACGTTTTACGCGCACGTCCCATCCGCACTTTCCGCCCGGATGTTCTTGATCGGTCTGCAAGACTTCATCTCCGGGCTGGAGTTCGATGCCGTTGGCGATAAAATTCATCCCCATCGTCGCATTCTGTGCGAGCGAAAGTTCGCCCACATCGCAGCCAACGATCTTTGCGAGCGGCGTGCGGACTTCTTCATAAGGACGGTAACCGGTGAACCAATCGGGATGCTCGGCGCGGTAATCCCACTGCGCCAGCGTCTCCTCGATCGTCGTCATGCTCTTGGTGACGGTGTCGAGCACGCGCTTCGGCATTGCGCCAAGCGT
>DATGFY010000101.1:0-2544 GCA_035308785.1 Bacteroidota bacterium
TGCCCGTTTGCATCGCATAACGCTCTGCCGGAAGGCCAAACGCATCCCAACCCATCGGGTGAAGCACGTTGAATCCGTTCATCCGCTTATAGCGGCAATAAATATCAGTTGCAGTGTATCCTTCCGGATGCCCTACGTGCAGACCCGCACCCGATGGATACGGGTACATGTCCAAGACGTACATCTTTGGCTTAGTGGAATTGTCCGGCGTCTTGAATGTCTCGTGATCGTCCCAATACTTCTGCCACTTCTTCTCTATGTCGGAAAACGAATACATTTCTTAGCGATTTATCTCGATATTATCATTAAAAATAAGAATTTCGCGAGGCATTACCAAAAGAGGGATTTCTTACTTTTAATAAAAAGTCCCTGGATTCCCGCCAGAAGCATGCGGGAATGACACCCTCTAGGCTCGTCGATAAATACAAAACCCCGTCCGGTTAATCGAACGGGGTTTTATCATAAATTTGAAGATTCGTGAAGAACTATTCCGCTGCGGCGGCTGACTCGGTCTTCGCTTTCTTTTTCTTCTCGGTCTTTTCTTCAGCAGGTTTGGCAGCTTCTTTCTGAATGCCGCTGAAATCGACCAATTCAAGAATCGCAACTTCCGCCGCGTCACCGTGCCGTGTCCCAAGCTTCACGACGCGAGTATAGCCGCCGGGGCGCGAGGTAATCTTCGGCACGATCTCGGTGAACAATTCTTTGATGACCGCGCGATCTTTGATAAGGCGTCCGACCTGGCGCCGGGCATGAACCGCTCCTGCAATGGAACCTTCGCTCACCGCGTTCTTTGCCTTGGTGATCAGCTTTTCCACAAGCATCCGCGTTTCTTTCGCTTTCGCGAGCGTGGTTTGGATCTTCTTGTGCCGTAGCAAGGCGGTAGAAAGCGCACCGAGTGTTGCACGCCGGTGGCTTGCTGTCCGTTTAAGTTTTCTTCCCGATTTCCGATGACGCATAGGTAATGTACCGCGATTTTAATGGTTGCTGTCTTGCAAATATTTTTCGACGTCCATGCCGAACTGCAGGCCGTACTGTTCAATGATCTCGGAAAGCTCGGCGAGAGATTTCCGGCCGAAATTCCGGAACTTCAACAGTTCCGGCTCATCGCGGCGCACTAAATCGGCGAGCGTGCGGATATTGGCCGCCCGCAAGCAATTGTGCGAACGAACCGAGAGCTCCAGATCATCAACGCTCATCTGCAACACTTTGCGGATGCGCGCATATTCAGAGTCGCGTTCCCGCGTCTCTTCATCGGTCGTCGTTTCAAGACTGAAATTCAAAAATAGTTGAACGTGCTCCTGCAGAATCTTCGCCGCCTGCGCAAGCGAATCATCCGGACTTACGGATCCGTCGGTTTCGACTTCGAGGATGAGTTTCTCGTAATCGGTCTGCTGTCCGACGCGCGTCTGCTCGATATTGTACCGAACGCTTCTGATCGGCGTATAGATCGAATCGATGGCGATCGTCCCAACAGGATAATCGGCGGACTTGTTCTCTTCGGCCGGAACGTATCCTTTTCCGCGGCCGATGAACAGTTCGAGCTCAAGCTCCGTACCTGCATTCAATGTTGCAATATGCTGATCGGGGTTAAGAATCTCGAATTCATTCGATGCCTTTTGGATATCGGCTGCCGTGAACGCCCGGGCGCCCTTAAAGGTCGCAACCAGATGGACGGCTTTCTTGTTGACCGGCTTCATCCGCACCGATTTGAGATTCAAGATGATTTCCGCAACGTCTTCAATGACGCCGGGGATCGATGAAAATTCGTGCTGAACTCCTTCGATCCGAACTGCGGTGAAGGCGGAACCCGGCAACGAAGAAAGCAATACTCTGCGAAACGCGTTGCCGATCGTTACGCCAAACCCTTTTTCTAACGGTTGTAAAACAAATTTTCCATACGTACCGGTAAACGTCGCATCGTCGAGATGAACTTTTTCCGGCATCTGAAATGTCGTATTTGCCATATCTGCCCTTTGTATTGTGCCCAACTGTTGGTTTTGTACCTCGGTCATTGTATTTCTCGTTCCCTTGGCGATTCCGTTATTTGGAATATAATTCAACGATGAGCTGCTCATTAGCATTCAGCGGTATATCTGCGCGCTCGGGGATGTTTAAAAACACCCCTTTCAGCGTCGCCTTGTCGAGATTCAGCCATACCGGCATCATTCCCTCTTTCATGCGTTTCATTGAGGAGTGAATGACATCCATCTTGCGGCTTTTCTCGCGTACCTGAATAACATCTCCCGGCTTCACCATGAACGAGGGGACATTGACCGCCTGATCGTTCACCAGCAAATGACCGTGAGTAATCAACTGGCGCCCCGCCTTGCGCGATGGTGCAAATCCCAAACGGTACACGACATTATCGAGCCGGCGTTCGAGAAGCTTTACCAGTGTTTCACCCGTCCGACCCGTTTGACGGAGGGCTTTTTCGAAATAATTTCTGAACTGCGATTCCATCAGTCCGTACGTGCGGCGAACTTTCTGCTTTTCGCGGAGCTGAACGCCGTATCCGGAAATTTTCTGGCGGCGCGATTGCCCGTG
>DATGFY010000102.1:0-2540 GCA_035308785.1 Bacteroidota bacterium
AGCATTTCCAGCCGCTGGTTGAATTCGATCTTCACTTCCTCGTTGATCTGACGCGATCGTTTCGACATCACGACGATTGCCTCATAGATATTATCCGCTTGCGATTTCAGTTTTTCAATATCGACAGGTTTCACTGTCATAGTGTTTGTTCCTTTCTGGTTAATAAAAATCTTCGAACGCCGCTACTCTTTGATGACGGTTATCTCTTCAACCGCTTCGTTACAATCGTATCGACTTCTTCAATGGCTGTTTCGAGTTTGTCGTTAACGACAACAACATCGAATTCGCTTTCTTTGCTGAGTTCCATCGGGACCCGGTCAAGCCGTCGCTCCATCGTCTCGGCAGATTCCGTCTTGCGCCCCTTCAACCGCTCGGCAACCGTCTCCATGTTCGGCGGTTTGATGAAAATCAGCACCGCGTCGTTCGGGTATTGCTTTTTAATCGAAAGCGCGCCCTTCACATCCACATCGAACATCAGCGCTTTCCCTTCGCGCTCGGCCCGTTTCACTTCGCTCTTGAGCGTACCGTAATAATCGGTATAAATCTGTTCGTGCTCGATAAACGCATCCTCAGAAAGCTTTCGTTCAAACTCCGCCTTCGTGAGGAAGTAATAATCCTTCCCGTCCGTTTCGCCCTCGCGGCGCCGCCGTGTGGTTGCCGAGATCGAAAAGGTCATCTCCGGATGCCGGCGCAAAATTTCGTGCGTGATAGTTGTCTTGCCCGATCCGCTTGGGGCGGAGATCACAATAAGCGTCGCCATCCTTCCGGCGCTACTCAATATTCTGGAGCTGCTCCCGCATCTTTTCCATTTCCTCTTTCATCACTACCACGGAATGGGCAATTTCGACGTCGAACGATTTCGACCCGATCGTATTTGCCTCGCGGTTCATCTCCTGCAGCAAAAAATTCAATTTGCGTCCGGCAGATTCGCTGCCGTTCAACGCTTCGGTAAAAAATTTTATGTGGCTCCGGAATCGCACGCACTCTTCAGTGATATCGAGTTTATCGCTCAACAGTGCGATTTCAAGCTCAAGCCGGTTGTTATCAAGGATATCCGGGTTATCCAGCAACTCCGCAACCCGTTCGCGCAACCGTTTACGCTCTTCCGGCAGCCAGTCTTTGCTGATCCGTTCGCTGTCGGCGACGAGTTTCTCAAGCTGGCTTAACCGTGACCTCAGGTCTTTGCGCAACTCTCCGCCTTCTTTTTCGCGCATCATGATCAGCGCATCAAGGGCTTTGTTAATCGCCGCTTCGGAGACCTGCCATTCAAGATCGTCAGCTTCGTCTTTCGTCTCCGGTTCGAGAATTTCGGAAAAGCTCAACAAGTGTTCGAGCCGTATCTTCTCGCTGCTCTTTGTCATCTTCTTGAGATCGAGGAGCAGCTTGTAGTAGGCCATCACGGCGGACCGGTTAACTTTCACGGGGATGTCCGCGCCGCTTTCCCGCTCGACCGACAAATTCACATTGATCTTGCCGCGCACAAGTTTCTTGCGAAGCAACTCTTTAATATCGTTTTCGCGCGCGTTCAGCGTTCGCGGAAGCCTCGCCGCAACTTCGAGGAATCGATTATTGACGCTCCGCAATTCGGCAACGGCAGTGATACCTTTTTTGGAAGATTCGCCTCTCCCGTAGCCGGTCATGCTTGAAATCATTGAAAACAGCCTGCGTTGTGTGTTTTTTACTTGGGTCGGTCATTTAAAGTACAAAATAATAGCGTGCCCGTCAAGGAAAACCTTTGGACAACTTATGAACCGACTTTTCCACACTTTCTCCACCTCCGAGTCCGCCGGCCGCCCTTATATATTGAATAATCTTCGTCATTTGAATATATTGTGGATAACCCAATTCCAGCCATAACTCCGAAATGCTCGTCCATTACCTAACCCTTCGCGCCATCAGCGCAGAGCTCTATTCCCTACTTTCGGGCGCGGTCATACGCGAGGTTTATACCCAGAACCGGGATGAGCTGACAATTGCGTGCGAGGCAGCAGGTACAGAGCGATCACTTTCGATCTCCGTCGATCCCGCTTTGAATTTTATCTGTTCACGCAATTCTGCCTCACGCGCAAAAAGGAATACTGCCGATCTATTCCCTGCATTTCTGGGCCGAACAATCCGCGCGATCGCTCTTGCGGGATTCGATCGTATAGTCAAGGTTTCTACCGATGACCCTGATCTCACCCTGTTTGCACAGTTATATAATACGTCGTCAAGCAATATTGTTCTCGCCGATTCTTCACTGATCATAACAGGTGCATTCAAGAATTCCGCGCGACTAGTCGGACAATCATTTGATCTGCACGATGGGCGTTTCGATTCGAACATTTTCATTAACATCGAACGATTTCAAGACGAAATTGCACGCAACGGAGAAGAACCGATCGGGAAACGGCTGAAGACGCTTCTGCCGATTTTTGGATCGACGTACGTTCGAGAGATACTCTTCCGCGTAGGGATCGAGGAAGATCGTCCCTCTTCGGCGTGCGCAACATCGGAAATAGAACAAATCTTTCATGAAGTCGTTGCGGTGCTTGCCGAAT
>DATGFY010000103.1:0-4489 GCA_035308785.1 Bacteroidota bacterium
TTCTCCTCGGCGTTGCCGTACTCGCCGGTCCAGAACCGGCCGATCGTCCATTTGTGATACCGCAGCATATCGGCGACCGGCACCTGGCAGATGACCGCGCCGTAGAGCTGCGGCTGCTGCATTTCGCACGCGGAGACAAGCAATCCGCCGTTGCTGCCGCCCTGGATGGCGAGCTTCGGGGTGCTGGTGTACTTTTGGTCGATCAGATGATGCGCCGCGGCGATGAAATCATCGAACACGTTTTGCTTTTTGCCGAGCATGCCGCCTTCGTGCCACGCCTCGCCATATTCGCTGCCGCCGCGCATGCACGCAAGCGCGTAGATGCCGCCATGCTCCAGCCAGACCAACCGCGAGGAGCTGAACGACGGCGTCATGCTGATATTGAACCCGCCATACCCGTAGAGCAACGCCGGGTTGCTGCCATCGAGCGGCAAACCTTTTTTCATCGTAATGAAGACGGGAATTTTTGTGCCGTCTTTGGATTGCGCAAATTCCTGCCGCGTTTCATACGCGGAGGGATCGAACTTGATTATCGGCGAACGGAACGTGGTAAGTTTGTCCTTAGAGAGGTCGTACTTGAAAACGGAGGTCGGAAACAGGAACGACGTAAAGCTGAAGAACATCAACGAATCGGCATTGTGGCCGGAAATCCCGCCGATGGAGCCGATGGTAGGAAGCGCGATCTGCCGGATGAGCGCGCCGTCTTCCGTGCGGCAGATCTTGAGCGTGCTGTAGGCATCGTGAAGATACGAAACGACGAGCGAGTGCCCGATCATACCGGCGAACGAGAGCGCGTCGCTTTGCTCGGGCAGGATCTCTTTCCAATGCGCCGGCTCTGGGTGGTTGATATCGATGGCAACGACCTTGCTGTGCGGGGCATTGAGGTTCGTATTAAAATAGAAGGTAGCGCCGACATTATCGATCAAGTCCCACCGCGCGTCGGCGTTCAACAAATGCACGAATTGCCCGGAGCTGCTCACCTCGCGGTAATAGATGGCGTTCACCGGATCGGTGCCACGCCGGACATAGAGGAGCAAATATTTTCCGTCATCGGTGACGATGGGCGCGAACGCAAGCTCTTTTTCTTTCGGGTCTTCGAAGATCACCGGGTCCTGCGATTGCGGCGTGCCGAGCGCATGCCAATAGACTTTGTTGTTGAAGCTCTCCTCGCCCTTGGCGACTGTTGAGGGATCGGGGTAGCGGTTATAATAGAAGCCGCTGTTGTCTTTCTTCCACGCGATGTTCGCGAACTTGCACCACTGGAGCGCCTCGGGGTAATCGGATTTTTTATCGATGTTGCGGACATGGATCTCTTGCTGGTCGCTGCCGCTTTTGGAGATGCCGTACGCAAGCAGCGATCCATCGTCGCTGAATGCCTGAGCGTCGAGCGCCCATGTGCCGTCGGCGCTGAGCATGTTCGGATCGAGGACCATCGAGGAATCGCCGGTGGTCATATCCTGCATGTACAATACGGCCTGGTTCTGCAATCCGTCGTTGCGGGAATAAAAGTAACGTTTGCCGTCGCGTTCCGGCACGGAATAGCGCGTGTAATTGAGCAGCTCGGTGAGGCGCGATTTGATCTTCTCGCGGTTCGGGTAGGCATCGATGAAGCCGCGGGTGAGCGTGTTTTCCCCGTCGATCCAATTTTTGATCTCCGGCGTGTCCTGGTTTTCCATCCACCGGTAGGGATCTGCGACCATGGTGCCGTGGAAATTATCGATGACGGCCGTGTCTTTGCGTGCGGCAGGATAGGTGTACCCTCCGGCAAGCGCGAAGGAGGAAAACAGAATTCCGAAAAACAGGTAAGATAATAGTGCGCGTTTGGTCATAAAACTCTATACGTTAAAGGGTTTGCGTTGTTGCCGGATTGGACGGGGATAGGGGGTTTTGAGATTGCATGGAGCTATAATAGTATAAGGAAAAAAGGGGAAAACAGCCAGAACCGCAGATCCCGCCTACGGCGGGCAAGGGCGATGATTTAATTGATTTCGCTGATACAAGAACTTGTAGGATACGAACTGTCTATGCAGACTTGACAATCCCGCTGAGCGGATGTATATTTGAGCAGATACACACATTTTTGTGAGGCCGTTATGATGCACAGATTATCATTCTCCATTCCCGTGATTGGGCTTATCTTTGTTTCGCTTGCGTGCAAGGACAACGGTACGGGCCCTGTCCCAAATCCCCCGAACCATACCATTGCCTATCTTCAACAGCAAACCATCACGCAAAGCAACCGGTTCGGATTCAATTTGTTTAACACGGTCGATCGGGCGAGTCCTGATTCGAACCTGCTGGTTTCGCCGCTGAGCGTTTCGATGGCGCTGGGGATGACGCTGAACGGCGCCGGGGGTGCGACGTACGATTCGATGGCGCACGTGTTGGGTTTTGACGCGCTGACAAATCAGGAGATCGATGAATCGTATCAGGCAGTAATGGCAAGCCTTACGAGCGCCGACCCATCGGTTGCTTCAACTATTGCTAATTCGATATGGATTCGTCAGGGTTTCAATGTCGATACGGCGTTTGTTTCGGTCAACAAGACATATTTCAAGGCCGATGTAACGCCGCTGGATTTCAGCAATCCCTCCGCGGCGACTACCATTAACAACTGGGTAAGTACGGCGACGAACGGCAAGATCCCGGCGATTGTTGCATCGCCCATTCCCGCGCTTATTAAGATGTACCTGATTGATGCGGTGTATTTTAAGGGCGCATGGGCTGCGCAGTTCGATTCATCGAAAACAGCCAATGCCTCTTTTGTTCTGCGCAACGGAACCCGGGCGGAGGTTCCCATGATGTTCCAAGAACATCGGTTCCCTTATTACGGTGACGCCACGCTTCAGATTATCGACTTGCCCTACGGCAACGGTAACTACCGGATGACGATCGTCTTGCCGGCCTCCGGCACCGATATCGACGCATTTATCGCCTCGATGAACCCGGCGGAATGGGCGGGATGGCTGGGCAAGATGGAATCGGACGAGGTGAACTTGACGCTTCCGCGGTTTACGTTCCGGTCCGACCTGATGCTGGTCGATGCGCTCTCCGCAATGGGCATGGGGGTTGCCTTCACGCCATACGCCGATTTTACGCGCATCACTTCATTCCCTCCGCTGCTCATCTCTGAGGTCAAACATAAGACTTATATAAAAGTCGGCGAGCAAGGCACCGAAGCTGCCGCGGTGACATCGGTGGGAGCTACAGCTACGGTCGTCTATATCCCGCCCCAAGGATTTGTCATGGACGTGAATCATCCGTTCTTGTTCGCCATCCGCGAGGCGACTTCAGGGACGATCATGTTTATCGGGAAGGTGATCGATCCGAGGTGAAATCCATGAGAGGTCTTGGGTCTATTCCTAAAGAGAAAAACGCAACCTGATCCGCCGCGGCGGATTGCGACTACCGCTGCTTTCGGCGGGCAGGCTAGAACGGAATGACATAACAAAAGAAAAGACCCTGGATTCCCGCTAGAAGCATGCGGGAATGACACCTACTGGGGCGCTACCCGGCCGAAGGAGATTGCCACGCTTCACGCCTCCTGCCTCCGGCGGGCAAGTCGGCGCTTCGCTCGCAATGCCGGTTTCTCTAGTGGGAATGATAGATCCCTGGGTGAGTGGTAGCCGAGTGGTGGGAGATTCTTCTCTAACGCTCAGAATGACAATTCTTTAAGGGCAGGAATGACACGATCATTTTAGAACTCGCCACTGGCCACTAACCACTCGCCACTGCTTCTCTATCCCACTCCAAACTTCTTGCGACGGTTCCTGATATAGTCTACGAAAATGAATTCGCCGAGGTTATCGAGCGAGGAGTAGTAGGCCCGGCCTTTGTTGGCCTTGGTGAGGTCTTCCACGAAGTTGATGAGGTAGGGATCGCGCGCGACCATAAAGGTGCTGATGACGATCTTTTCTCTGCGGCACGCCACGGCTTCATCGAGCGTTTTGTTGACGATGCGCGGATCGAGTCCGATGGAATTTTTGTACAACCGGTTGTTCTGATCGAAAATCGCCGAGGGCTTTCCGTCGGTGATCATGAAAATCTGTTTGTTGACGTTCCCCCTGCGGCGCAACAACTGCCGCGCAAGCTGCAACCCGGCGCGCGTGTTCGTGTGGTACGGCCCGACGCTGAGGAACGGCAGTTCGCTTAAGCTCATCAGCTTTGCGTCATCGCCGAAGACGACCAGCGCAAGGTAATCTTTCGGGAATTTCTGCATGATGAGCTCCGACAGCGCCAGCGCGACTTGCTTCGCGGGCGTGATGCGGTCTTCGCCGTAGAGGATCATCGAGTGGGAAATATCGAGCATGAGCACTGTGGCGCAGGAAGTAGAATGCTCGGATTCATAGACCTCGAGGTCTTCTTCTTTCAATGTGAACTCGTCGATGCCGTCGCGGCGGAAAGCGTTGGTGAGCGTTGAGGTGAGATCGATGTTGGTCGGCATATCGCCGAACGTCCACTTCTTGGTTTCGCTCAGCCGGTTGACGCC
>DATGFY010000104.1:0-4228 GCA_035308785.1 Bacteroidota bacterium
CACGAAGCATCTGCACTTCTTCATGGTCGGTTCGTTGCGCGATTTCTTTCTTAAGATTTCGAATGGCGAGATCGATCCGGACAATGTGATTCAACAGATCAGCGAGCAGATCAAGCATCCCCCGCAACAAGAAGGCCAAGAAGGATTCAAGGAAGAGATCAATGTCGGGTTGATCGATCGTTTCCTTCAAACCGCTCGCAAACTCACCGGCGGCGTAAGCGTTGTCGGCAGCGAAGATTCATTTCTGCACAGTTATGCAAAATGCTGCAACCCGATCCCGGGCGATGAGATTGTCGGGTTTGTCACAAACGGGGAAGGGGTCAAAGTGCACCGCAACACCTGCCGGAATGTACAAGCAATGGCGGCAGCGGAACCGCACCGCATGATCACTGTCGGCTGGCCGCATTCGAACGGCACCGAATTTGCTGCTGCGATGCGCATATCGGGGGAGGATCGTTCGGGCCTCCTCAACGATCTTACCCATACTGTATCGAATTTTCAAAACACCAATATCCGGGGAGTCAATATCAACACCAAAGACTCGTTATTCGAAGGCATCATCATCGTCAACGTACAGAACACCGATCATCTCAATGGAATCCTGGAACGGATTCGCAAAGTAAAGGGCGTTACACGTATTGAACGATTTCTAGATTAAGCGTTATCATAATAGACGAGGGAATTCATGAACGGAAAGAAAGAGCGTAAGCCGACCTATACGAAGAAGGATATTGCAAAAAAGCTTGCGGAGACCAACGAGGTGAATCTCGATGTTGCTTCGCATTGGGTAGATGAGGTGATTAATGGGCTCCGCGAAATCCTCCTCGCGGCAAACCCGGAACTGCGGATCGAGATTCGCGATTTCGGCGTCTTCGAGGTCAAGATGACCAAGTCGAAACCGAAGGCGCGCAATCCGCAAACAGGCGAGATTATCTTTGTCCCGCCGCACAAGAAAACGCATTTCAAGCCGGGTAAGAAACTTAAGATTTTCTTATCGCAGGCGATGGAGGTTTAGCAAGCGCCCCATTTTTATCAGTTCGCCGGGACGTTATGAGCGAGCTTAAACGATATCTCGGCATCGATTACGGGACAAAGAGAATCGGCATCGCGGTCAGCGATCCCCTCGGCATCATCGCGCGCGGGATCGGCGTGGTCGCGAACTCTTCGACTGCGCTGGATGAAATTCGGAAGTACGCCGAGGAATATGCGGTAGCAGCGGTTGTTGTCGGCATGCCATATACATTGAAAGGCGATGAGGGCCCGGCAGCCATTGCCGTCAAAGCGTTCATGGAGCGGGTCCGCAGCGTGGTTTCTGTGGAAGTCCTCGGGTGGGATGAACGCCACACTTCCTCGGATGCGCATGAGATGTTGCACGCCATGGGAGTGAAAAAGAAGAAACGCCGGGTGAAGGAAACGATCGATAGGATGGCTGCAGCGCTTATTCTCCAATCGTTTTTGGATTCGCACGGTAAGTAGTACAAAGCAACTCCTCCGTCATTGCGAGGAGCGAAGCGACGTGGCAATCTCAACGTTCTTCGAACTCGTCAAACATTGAGAATGCCACCTCAACAGGAAGACCCATGAATTTTCACGACGTAAACGATCTCATAGCCGAAGGGGAGGGCTTCAACATTGAGTTCAAACGGAGAATATCTTCGCCGGAAAAGATTGCGCGGACCATTATTTCCTTCGCCAATACCAAGGGCGGAATTATTCTCTTTGGCGTTGATGATGATGGTTCCATCGTCGGCGTAGAGAGCGAGAAATCCGAAGTAGAGCTTATCGAAATGGCGGGGAAAGAGTTCATCGACCCGCCAATCCTTCCAAAGATCGAAATCGTGCCGTTTGACGGCAAAGACGTTATCGTCTGCAAAATTCTGGAAAGCGAAACGAAACCTCACTACTTCCTCGGTGAAAACAGCCGCGCCGACGGCGGTCAATACCAGAACGGCGAAAACACCAGAGTCTATATCCGCGTGAACGATAACACCGTAATGGCCAGCCGGGAGGTGGTAAAGGTTTTAAAGAACGAAAGCCCCAACACTCCGCCTCTGCGCCTGAGCATTGGCGATAAAGAAAGACGATTGTTCAGTTATCTTGAAGCGCACGAGCGAATCTCCGCACGGCAATTTGCAGAGCTTATCAATGTCAGCGATCGCCGGGCATCGAGGATATTAGTTCAGTTGGTACGGGCGAGCGTGATACGCATCCACACTCACGAGAAGCAGGACTATTATACGCTTGCGTATGACATTGGCTCGGAGGTAGATTTGGATAGAAAGTCGCCGCTGAAAGTGAATTCTCCGCTTTAGCTTGGACTTATCTCGCGCCTAACCGGCGCGCAATCCTCGCCCCATCTCGGTAATGCCTCAGTTTAAATTTACTGTGTCATTCCCGCCTTGTCCGCCGTCTTATTGGCGGAATGTTTCTGGCGGGATCCGCCCGCGGCGGACAGCGCCTTTTCATTCAAAGTGACACACTGCCCCCATCTCTGAAGAGTGCGCGGGAAAGGAATTATTTTTTAGAAAGTATTTTTGCGATCTCAAAAATTGCGATGCCGTAGGCAACCGCAACATTAAGCGATTGCTTGTGGCCGTGCATGGGAATATCGATGGCCATATCGGCGAGGGAGACGAGCTTTGGAGAGACCCCCGTGATCTCGTTACCGACGACGACACAAAGAGGGAAGTCTTGTTTGGTTAACGAGTGATAAGGGCGGCTTTCTGTAGTTTGTTCGAGCAGGCAAATCTTCACCCCTTCCGATTTTAGTTTCGTTATCAATTCAACCGGGTCTTTGTGGTACTCCCAAGGAACTGTCTCGGTTGCACCCAGAGCTGTTTTTTCGATCTCCTTTCGGGGAGGAGAGGGTGTGTAGCCAGTAAGGTACAGCTTCTTAATTCTCGCCCCATCCGATGACCGGAAGATCGATCCCACATTGTAGTTGCTGCGGATATTATCGAGTAGCACGGAGACGGCGAGGCGGTCGATAGCACCGCCACTCGAAAGTTGGTCTTTCGCAACGCGGTTGGAGGCGATTTCATCATGGGTAAGTTTACGCATTTTGTCAGCCCTTAATATATGAAAAAATGAAACAGGGCAGAAACGTGTTTTGCCTATCTTATAGGCATATCAGAGAAATCAGCGTCATCACGGAAATCAAGGTTCAGCGTTGTTTTTCCCCCCGCCTTTTCGTATATTTAAATTCGGATAAAACTCGCATAATTGCAAGAATTTGAGGAATTTAGTCATAGCTATCGATGGTCCTGCGGCCTCGGGAAAGACGACGACTGCACGCGCGATCGCTCGACGGCTGGGCTATCTCCATATCGATACCGGCGCCATGTACCGCGCGATGACGGTGAAGGTTTTTGATCATCACATCGACCTCAATAATTCGAAGGCGATTGCTTCTCTCGCCGGCGGAACGCAGATTGAGTTGAAGAAAGCCGGAGATTCTCTGCACGTTTTCCTCGACGGCACGGATGTTTCGGATCGGATTCGGACAAGAGAAGTGACGAATGCCGTTAGTGCCGTCAGCGCGATTCAGGAAGTGCGCGATGTCATGGTACGCGAGCAGCGGCGCATGGGAAAAACCGGCGGAGTTGTTCTTGAAGGACGCGACATCGGGACTGTAGTGTTTCCCGATGCCGACGTCAAAATTTATATGATTGCCGATATCGGAGAACGCGCTCTGCGCCGGCAACGAGAAATGGTTGAGCAAGATTCATTCGTCGATCTGGATGAGCTTCGCATCGAGCTCGCGAAACGCGATGCGTGGGATTCAGGAAGAAATATCAGCCCGCTCCGACAGGCAAAAGATGCGATCTTGCTTGATACATCGAAACTC
Source organism: Bacteroidota bacterium (assembly GCA_035308785.1). GTDB lineage: Bacteria > Bacteroidota > Ignavibacteria > UBA10030 > SZUA-254 > DATGFY01. The sequence continues at coordinate 3,848 of DATGFY010000104.1, forward strand.
ACCATCGATGAGCAAGTTGAATTTGTGGTACAACGGGTAAACGAGAAATTGGATAATGAACGTAACGATCGATAAGACTGCTGGATTCTGCTGGGGCGTTGTCAGAACGATCGACATCGCCGAATCGGTTCTGCACGATCTGCCCGCCGGCGAATCGTTGTACTGCCTCGGCGACATCATCCATAACCCAATGGAGATAGAGCGGCTCGCGAAGGAAGGTTTAAAAACCATCACGCATGCCGATCTGCCAAACCTGCGCGGCAAGAAAGTATTGATCCGCGCGCACGGAGAACCGCCCTCGACCTTTGAGGTTGCAAAAGAATTTGGCATCGAACTGATCGATGCGACGTGCCCTGTGGTATCAAAAGTGCAAGAGCGGAT
>DATGFY010000105.1:0-6625 GCA_035308785.1 Bacteroidota bacterium
GATACGGAGGGACATGTTCGACCGGCTGAATGGTTTCAACGAGGATTTTTTTCTGTACTACGAGGATTTCGATCTGTGCACACGCGCGCGCACGCGGGGATACAACGTATTTTACTTGTCGGATGCCGTTGTGACTCACAACTCCGGCGCAAGTGCGTGGCAGGATCGGAAAATGTTTTTCCGTCATCTCTATTCGAGCAGGGAATTGTATTTCAAAAAACATTCCTCTCCCGGCGGATTCATCGTTGCCAGGATTCTGATCCGGTTGGGCATAACGTTGAGGGTATTTGCTTACAGCATCATCGGAACTTTGACAGCAAACAAGAATCTGATGCAACTTGCGGGCGAGCATTGGTGGGTAGTTGTAAACGGTCTTGAGGCAAAGCGAAAGTAAATGGCTTTTCACCGAAACGGTTAGTACATTAAAACTCGTTCAACCCACACTTTTTATCAATTTGAATTGAAATGAAGGGAATTATTCTCGCCGGCGGCAGCGGCACGCGGCTCTACCCGATCACCCTCGGCGTGTGCAAACAGCTCCTTCCGATCTACGATAAGCCAATGATCTATTATCCGCTTTCCGTGCTGATGCTAGCCGGGATTCGCGAAGTGTTGATCATCTCAACGCCGGCCGATTTGCCGCGCTTCCGCGAGATCTTCCGCGATGGATCGCAGATTGGGATGCGGTTCTCGTACGCCGAGCAGGAAAAGCCCAACGGGCTGGCGGAATCGTTTCTCATCGGCGAAAAATTCATTGACAACGACGATGTGTGCCTGATCCTCGGCGATAATATTTTTCACGGGCACGGGCTGACAGAGATGCTGCGCCAATCGGTCGCGGATGTGAAGAAGACCGGCGGTGCGACCGTGTTCGGCTATTACGTAAACGATCCCGAACGCTACGGCATCGTGGAATTCGACCCGAAAGGCAAAGTGAAATCGATCGAAGAAAAACCTTCCAAGCCGAAATCGAACTACGCCGTGACTGGTTTGTATTTCTACGATAACGACGTCGTGCGCATCGCCAAGAGCATCAAGCCCTCCAAGCGCGGTGAGTTGGAAATCACCGATGTTAATTCGAGCTATCTCAAAAAGAAAAAACTCCGCGTTACGCTGCTCGGACGCGGGTACGCATGGCTCGATACAGGAACGTCGGAAAGTTTGCTCGAGGCCGGAGAGTTCATCGCGACAATGGAGAAACGGCAGGGATTGAAGATCGCCTGCATCGAAGAGATCGCCTACCAGCAGAAATTTATCTCCGAGCGACAGCTTGCGCATGCTGCAGATTCAATGAAGAAAAATGCCTACGGGACCTACCTTTTGAATTTGTTGAAGAAGTAAGCATGGGATTTTCGTTTTCCCGCCTTTCCATTCCCGATGTGATCCTGATTGCGCCTGAACTGAAAGGCGATTCACGTGGTTTTTTTATCGAGACGTACAAGCTGTCCGAATTTCAATCGCACGGGATACCCGTTGCGTTCGTGCAGGATAATCATTCCAGGTCGACGCGCAATGTGCTGCGCGGACTCCACTACCAAAACGCGCCAAAGGCGCAAGGCAAACTGGTGCGCTGCATCCGCGGAACAATCTACGATGTGTGCGTCGATATCCGCAAGAAATCTCCGACGTATGGAAGATGGGTAGGGCAGGAGTTGTCCGAAGAAAACCGCTTGATGCTTTATATGCCGCCGGGCTTCGCGCACGGCTTCGTTGTGACAAGCGAATTCGCCGAGGTATCGTACAAATGCACGGAAGAATATTCGCCCGAGCACGATAAAGGAATACTCTGGAATGACCCGGATATTGGCATCGATTGGAAATGCGCCTCGCCCGTCCTCTCCGCGAAAGACATGGGGCACCCGCGTTTGAAAGATGCGCTAATTGTTTCGTAAGAAAATAGAAGAAAGAGATTTGTCATTCTGAGCGAAGCGAAGAATCTCACCCGGTCGTCAATCCGGAACACGCGAAATCCTTGAACCTCACCGACTCACATAACCCGCTCGTCTCGATCATCATCCCTGTGAAGAATGGGGAGCAGACCATTGCCGCGTGCCTTCGCGCGATCAAGCGATCGTATTACAAAAATTACGAAGTTATTGTCGTGGACGACCATTCCACCGACGCAACAGCAGAGATCGTTCGGCAGTATTCCGTCCGCTTGCTTAACGCAGAGAATGGAACCGGCCCGAACTTCGCGCGCAATCTCGGCGCCTCCCAAGCGCAGGGCGAGGTGCTGATCTTTATCGATTCCGATATCGTTGTGCGGCGGGAAACTATTCTCGGCATTGTCGAGGACCTCGAAGACGAAACGGTCGATGCGGTGGTCGGCATTTATACGGCGCGCCACCGCCATGAAACGCTTGTAAGCCAATACAAGAATCTTTGGGTGCGCTACAGCTATATTAAGAGTCCCGCCGCAATCGACTGGCTCTTCGGCGCGATTTCGGGAATCAAGCGCGAGGCGTTTCAGAACCTCGGCGGATTTAATTCGGAATTCCAGGCGAAGTACGGCGGCGAGGACCTTGAACTCGGCAAGCGGTTCGCCGAAGCGAACCTGCATATCATTCTCGATATGGATATCGAGGTGGAGCATTTGAAGCAGTACACCATTCGTTCGTTCGTCGCAAATGAGTTCCGCCGCAGTATGGGGTTTGCGGAATTCGCCGGTCGGCTGGGCGAAACAGGCCGCGCGCTGAAGAAGGGATTCGTCAATGTCTATCCCGCATTCATCGCATCGACCGTCTATTCGGTGCTGCTCCCGCTGTTTGCGGCTTGGGTGTGGATGAGCGGCGCTCCCGCATGGTTTCTCGCTCCCGCAATTGGATTTTACTTAATCTTGAACATCCGTTTCCTCAATTATCTTGAACAAGTGCGCGGTCTGTTTGCAATGATGACGATGATCGGGTTTCTATTCCTTGATCATGTCGTTTGTTTTGCCGGAAGCGTTGTGGGATTGATAAAAGGAGTCATAAAATAATTGCCGATTGGCGATTGCGAATTTCCGATTTGAAACGTTGCGATTGAGTTGCCTACTTCGTTGTCTTTCTCTTTCCAATTGAGGATATTTAGAGTGTGCGTGAGTGCTAGCCACTCGTCACTGGCCACTAACCACTGCTCTTATGATTGAAAATAAACCACATACCCTTGTCATTAACGAGATTTTTCACAGCATCCAGGGCGAATCGTCGCATGCGGGCCGACCATGCGTATTTGTTCGATTGACCTATTGCAACATCCGATGCTCTTACTGCGATAGCGAGTATTCATTCTACGAAGGCAAGGAGATGCGGATTGAGGATATTCTGATGCAGGTTCGCTCGTACGGCTGCAAACTGGTAGAAGTGACCGGTGGAGAGCCCCTTTTTCAAACGAACGTGTTTGAGTTTCTCGACGCCCTCTGCACTGATGGCTACGAAGTCCTGCTGGAAACCGGCGGCACACTGGATATCGGCAAGGTGAACCCGAACGTAAAGCGGATCGTCGATTTTAAGTGTCCCTCCAGCAAAATGATGAAGAAGAACCTCTGGTCGATTGCCGGACAATTAAATGAGCGCGACGAGGTGAAGTTCGTTATCGGAAATCGGGAAGATTATGATTGGGCGAAAGATCGAATCGCAGAACATAAACTTCTCGATAAATGCCCCGTGTTAATGTCGGTTGTCTTCGGCGAACTTGAACCGCTTCCACTTGCCGAATGGATCCTCGCTGATCGGCTGCCGGTTCGTTTTCAATTGCAAATGCATAAATATATTTGGGAGCCGAGTAAAAGAGGTGTTTAGTGACTAGTGACTAGTGGCGAGTGCCGAGTGCCGAGTGACTAGTATATAATTCTAATACTTACTATAAACCAATATGGCGAAAGTGCAAAGTTACCGCGATCTGATTGTATGGCAAAAAGCAATGGCATTAACGAAGAGGATCTATGTTTATACGCGCTCGTTCCCGAAAGAAGAAGTGTATGGGTTAACTTCGCAAATTCGTAGAGCGAGTGTATCAATTTCCGCCAATATTGCGGAAGGCCAAGCGAGAAACAGCACCGGTGAATTCTTGCAATTTTTGGGCATAGCAAAGGGATCGCTTGCCGAATTAGAAACCCTGTTGATGTTATCGAAAGAGTTGGATTTGTTGAAAGTAAATGAATTCGAAGTGTTGATGCAGTCATGCGATGAAATCAGCAGGCTCGCAAGCGGCTTGAGAAAATCGCTATCTTGAGCGATCCTGTGATCACAGTAATGTTTTTTGTGCTCGCCACTCGCCACTAACCACTCGTCACTTCTCTTAAAAATCGGATATCCTAAGAGTTCCCCATGTCCACCAATAGAAAAACAGCAGTCATCCTCGTAAGTGGCGGTATGGATAGCTGTGTTACGGCGGCGATTGCGGCGCGCGAATATGAGATGGCATTTTTGCATTTGAATTACGGCCAGCGGACGGAACGGCGCGAGCTGAAGGCGTTTAATGACATTGCGGATTTCTACAGCGTAGAACGGCGGCTTGTCGTAGATATCGGGCACCTGGCAAAAATCGGTGGATCCAGTTTAACTGATGGCGCGATCAACGTCGATAGGGCGAATTTGGATCGAACGGAAATTCCTTCATCTTACGTGCCATTTCGCAATGCGAACATTCTTTCAATTGCGGTGAGTTGGGGGGAAGTGATCGGGGCAAGAAAGATTTTCATCGGCGCAGTCGAGGAAGATTCCTCGGGCTATCCGGATTGCCGAAAGGTCTTTTACGACGCCTTTAATGAAGTAATCAAGACCGGCACAAAGCCGGAGACGGATCTTACGATCGAGACGCCGCTTATTCGAATGAAGAAGTGGGAGATTGTTCGCGAGGGGATCAAACTTGCGGCGCCTTTTCAGCTGACCTGGTCGTGTTACCAGAGCGAAGACGAAGCCTGCGGTATTTGCGATAGTTGCGCGCTTCGATTGAGGGGGTTTGAGCAAGCTGGTGCCCCCGATCCGATCCCATATACCGTACGCCCAACCTATCGATAGGATTGCAAGCTTGGATCAAAACCGGTGAGGAGCGGTAAAAAACTCCTAGGCATCGGTAAGAATTACCGATTGTTTTTCCCGGCCATCTATGACCCCAAAATAATACCTTATTCTTCCCCGTATTCGACATAAACAAGCGACAAAGAGGACTTTTCGGTTTGGCACAGCCCTTGCTAAAGTATGGACAGTCTTTTGACCATTAACAGGTAGCTTAACTCACGATTTAAGATCAGGAGAGAAAATGGGCCAGCAACAACTTCTTCTCATCATTCTAGGCGTCATCATTGTCGGAGTCGCGATTGCGGTTGGCATTTCGCTATTCACCGGACAAAGCAATCAGGGAAATCGGGATAATATTATCGCCGATATCAATAACATGGCTGCAGATGCTTTCCAATACAGATTTCGGCCTGTCTCAATGGGTGGCGGAGGAGCCAGTTACGCAAATTATCATATTCCGTCTGAGTGGGGTGCAAATAACCCCAACGCCACTTATACGGTCAGCGGCACTCCAACGGCTACATCAATCAGTTTTCATGCAGTCTCTAAAACCGTTTCCACCGGGGTCGTAGATGAAACGTTTGATGGCAGCGGCCAATCAGTCGGGCCAACTTTTTCAGGATTTTAATAATAGTCACAATCAAGTTTAAATCACTAAATCTCTCATAATCTAAGAACAGGAAGACAATATGGGTCAGCAACAGTTACTTCTCATCATCCTCGGCGTCATTATCGTCGGCGTCGCTATCGCAGTCGGTATTTCGATGTTCAGCGGCCAGAGCAATGCATCGAACCGTGACAATATCATCGCTGATTTGAACAATCTCGGCGCAGATGCGTTCCAGTTCAAAATTCGTCCGACCTCAATGGGCGGCGGCGCTGGAAACTATGCCAGCTATGCAATCCCGACAGCATGGGGTGCAGGAAATCCCAATGGCACCTACACAATTTCCGGCACACCTACGACAACCAACATTTCGTTCCATGCAGTTTCCAAGACTGTGACGAGCGCAACGGTTGATATGTCGTTCGATGGCACCGGCCATACCACCGGTCCTGTGTCAGCCGGATTCTAAGTTCTACGTTTCAAAGTTTGAACAAAGTCGTATAACCCTCAACCAACAACTAAAAGGAATAATTTATGGGTCAGCAACAGTTACTTCTCATTATCCTCGGCGTCATTATCGTCGGCGTCGCTATCGCAGTCGGTATTTCGATGTTCAGCGGCCAGAGCAATGCCTCGAACAGAGATAATATTATTGCCGATTTAAACAACCTTGGCGCGGATTCGTTCCAGTTCAAGATCCGTCCGACTTCAATGGGCGGCGGGGCAGGAAACTACGCCGCGTACGCAATTCCGTCAGCATGGGGCGCGGGAAATCCGAATGCAACATATACGATTTCCGGCACACCTACGACAACCAACATTTCGTTCCATGCAGTTTCCAAGACTGTGACGAGCGCAACGGTTGATATGTCGTTCGATGGCACCGGCCACACGACCGGTCCTGTGTCGGCTGGATTCTAACTCATCCGTTTGTAATTTAGTCTAACAATACGTAACTTTTTACGTCATCTAATTAACGCTCAACACAATAAACGAAGGGATAAATTATGGGACAGCA
>DATGFY010000106.1:0-1598 GCA_035308785.1 Bacteroidota bacterium
ATCGTCCCCGAAGGCAAGTTTTATATTCTTTACCCGATAAAATTTCATATCGGCAGCAGAGAGTTTTAAACTGAAGCCCGTCATGCCGTCCGCCAGGCGGACAGGGTGACCTTTCTACTAGGAAAATAACCTTCCGAGTCACAGAAATTTTTTCTATATTATATCCGCATGATTTCTGCTGTTGATGTTTCCCTGCAGTTTGGCGGAAGATACCTCTTTGAAGAACTTTCTTTCCGCATTGGACCCCATGATCGGATAGGGCTTGTTGGCTCCAACGGGGCGGGCAAGTCCACGCTTCTGCGTGTCCTCACCGGTAATCAATCGATTGAGGGTGGACGAATCGAGAAGGCCAAGTTCGTTACCACCGGGTACCTCCCGCAGGAGGGGATGTATTCGGAAGGCAAAACGCTCTATACAGAGGTTGAATCGGCCTTTGGAGACATCCTCCAGCTCCAGGCGAGGGTCGAGGAAGTCCAGGCTCAAATGGCCACCATGCCGCACGATAGCCCGGATTTTCCTGAACTCCTCGAAATCTACGGTGAACTCCAACACGAGCTCGAACTAAGCGATGTCTTCCGCCTGAAATCCGAAATCGAAAAGATCTTAATGGGCCTTGGTTTTAGCGCTTCCGATTTTGAGCGCCAAACACAGGAATTCAGCGGCGGATGGCAGATGCGTATTGCGCTTGCCAAACTTCTTCTTACCCAGCCCTCGCTCCTCTTGCTCGATGAGCCGACAAACCACCTTGATCTTGAATCACTTCAATGGCTTGAAGAATACCTTCGATCGTATGAAGGCGCGGTCATGATCGTTTCGCACGACCGGCGGTTCTTGAACATCATGACGACCAAAACGTTCGAGCTCACTATGGGTTCGTTCAACGAATACACCGGGAATTACGCCTATTACACCGTTGCAAAAGCAGAACGCAAGGAATTGCAACTCTCCGCAATGCGGAACCAACAATCGCAGATCAAACATACCGAGCAGTTCATCGAACGCTTCAGGTATAAAGCGACGAAAGCCCGCCAGGTCCAGAGCCGCATTAAACAGCTCGATAAGATTGAGCGTATTGAAATTGAAGATGAAGAGGTAGGGATCCATTTTGATTTTCCCAATGCTCCGCAGAGCGGCAGAGTTGTTATGGAACTGAAAAACCTCCATAAGACCTACGATGGCGGAAAGATAAAGGTATTTGACGGACTAAACTTCGAGATCGAGCGCGGCGACCGCATTGCATTCGTGGGCGTTAATGGCGCGGGGAAATCTACCCTATCACGGATTATTGCCGGGGCAGAAACGTTCGATTCCGGCGAACGCAAATTAGGCTATAATGTAGAAGTATCGTATTTCGCTCAGCATCAAGCTGAAGAACTCAACCCCGAAGCGACTGTTCTTGAAACAGTTGATACGGAAGCGACCGGCGAAATACGAAAAAAATTACGCACGCTTCTCGGCTGTTTTCTCTTCCGCGGCGATGATGTGTTCAAACGTGTACGGGTACTTTCCGGCGGTGAGAAGAGTCGGCTTGCCCTGGCGCGCATCCTCCTTCACCCTTCGAACCTAATCGTCCTCGACGAACCGACGAACCACCTTGA
>DATGFY010000107.1:0-5242 GCA_035308785.1 Bacteroidota bacterium
TGACGGTCTGGGCATAGACATAGGCCATGCCGCCCGCCGGAGCAGGTGCTCCTGAAGTCAATAAAACACCGGCTCTACCCAGCGAATCTGTGGCCGCCGCAGGTTGTACAATGCCGGTCGTCGATGAGAAATAAATTTCCGACCCGGTCGGAACCGGGTTGCTCATCTTGTCGCCCAGCACCACACGGACTGAATCGAATAATCCGGTCGCATTTAATGCGGGAAAATTGATGCTGGAAACATTCATGTTAAAATGGCTTGCATCGGGAGGTCCGCCATAAATGGGAATCGACGGAGATTTTGCCACAAGAGCGGGATATCCTTTAACCGTAGCTTTGATCTGCACGATTCCGGATTTCGTCCCGGTGACCAATGTCGTCGTTACCTGACCGCGGTGATCGGGAGTAACGGCTGTCAGTGCAGAATCGACGAGGAGATGTTCACCCGCTCCAATCGAAGGACTCAAGGATAAGCGGACCAGCACCTGGTGCGCAGCATCAACAGGGATTCCGGACGAATCGCGAACAACAAACGTATAGGATACTGCCAGCACACCGCTCGATCCCTGCACGTTTCCGAACGAATTTGTGGCGGAGACAAATGATATCGATGACGGAACCCCGGAGGGTTGTGTGACCGTCGTCGTATCGGTAGTCGTGAGTGTAAAACTTGCACTCGTTGTGCTTCCGGGTTTAATAATAAGATTCTCGGATTGAAGATTGAACACCGGAGTTTTCGAAGCGGAGACGGTCGCATTCACCGATGTGGTGACAGTGTCGGGGATAGTCATCACAAACGTGTACGCGCCGTTCGCATTGGTCAGCGTATCGGCATTGTAATACGTGCTGCGGATGGAAACGACAGCACCCGGCAGCACTTGCCGCTCGGCCGTTCCAATTTGACTATAGACGATTCCCGAAACCGTCGCCGTGTTATTGCTCACCAGGCCGCTGCTCGGGCCGCTGATGTCTTTACACGATGAAAAAATGGCCGGCAGAAGAAGCACCGATGCCATAACCACGGCAACCGCAGCCCCGCGGAACCAAAGATACCCGTTCGAAGTCTTGTTCATAGTGCCATTCCTCCCAAGCCGTGCAATTCGTAAGTAGTGTTCATAGCGTTTCCGTGTCCTTCTGTCGATTAATAGTCTTTGTTATTTTGATACTCGCGCTTCTTCTTTTCGAGAATGTTTTCTTGAGAATTGCGCTCTGAGTATCGAGCTCTCAGCTGGGGAAGCAATTCGACTCTTAACAATACGATGAGTTCTTGTTTGGTTTTTACAATGCTTTCGGATCCGAACAGATATCGCAGTCCGAGGAACCACGGCGGTAAATCTTTCAGGAAGGGAATTCCTTCACGCGTCGTTTCATCGACGGTCGATACCAATCCGCCGATTGTCGTTTCTTCTCCGTCATACATGATGGCCGATGTGGAAACCTGGGTCTTGTTGATCGACTTGTCCGGATTGACGGAACTTTGTTGAACGCTGATCGAAAGGGCAATCATTTCCGTGTCGTTCTGCATGTAGATTTTCGGTGTAACGTCGATGATAGTGCCCGTCGATACCTGCTGGTTAATGGTGTTGCCTGCGAAATCTCTCGTCGTGATGAAGATATCCGTACCGATCTGGATCTTGCCCTCCCGGCCGTTGCGGACCGTGACGTCCGGACTGGTAATTACTTCGCCGAGGCCGTTCGTTCCGAAAAACTTGATCAGACCGTCGATGTTCGCGAACGAAAACGATGGGGGGGTCGAGAGCGAAGCGACGGCATTATTGACGATCGTATCGGATTGGTCGGTGCTCGAAATGTTGCTGCTCAGTTTCCCGCCGACTTGCGGCTGGGTGCTCTGCTTCGGTCGGAAGAAATTCCAGCTGATGCCGTAATCCTGAAGCTTATTGAGATTCGCATCGAAGAACACTGCCGAGATCTTCACGTCGCGGTCGGCCAACGTCGGGATGGTGTCCTTCGGAATATTCCCCCCCGGGACGTTGAGCGCCTGGCCGTTGCGTTGCGCTTCGGCTGCGGTGATGATCTGGATATAATCGTCCGTCTCGTTGTACCACAATCCATTATGGCTCAAGAGTGACTCCATCGCATCGCGCCACTGCTGATTGACAATCAGCACCCCGATGGGCGTCTTCATCTTGATCGGATCGACGATCACTTTGCCGGCAAATTGTTTGGCAAGAACGTTGATGATATCCAGGGCATTCGCGACGCTGACGGAAGAATCGAGGGTCACGATTTCCGCCGCGTTCACCCCGCCCTTGAGTTGACGAAGCTGCCGGTTGGATTGTTGGGCTACCGCGAGGTGTGATGCCGCAACGAAGAAAATCGCAAGGACAAAAAAGTATCGTACAGTTTTCATCTAGACTCCGTTCGAAGTAATCTATTTAATGGGTTGACCAACGCGGATAGGCAAATCAAACGTTTCCGAAACGCCGCCCTTATTCAACAAACATTCAATCTTTCCTTGTTCGGGAAGAATCTTGGTAACGTATCCGAGATATACCGGATCTCCTTCGGCAAGAACGTGCGTCTTGCCCTCTTTATCGATAATGAATGCCTTGCCGGGAATGATGGCTTTGAGCTGTGCAAGCTCGATCTCGATTTCGCCGGGCAGCGGTGCAGGGAGATCGTGCAGGATAAGCGGCGCAAAAGGATTGGTGGAAACAACATCGGCAGTCAACTGCGATTGACCCGGAGCGATATTAAGCTGCGGCACCGGCGAATAATACGCTTCAACTTCCATCTCGTACGTCACCAGAAGCTTGACCGCCCCGGTCTTTGCATCCTTAGACTCGTAGTCGCGCAACTGAAGAGAAGGGATTTTGCATAAGCGCCGTCCATCTTCGATGTACCAGATGAACTTAAACAGGTTTCCAAAATCTCCGGTCCCCTTCAGATCGTAGATATTGTAACCGAAGTTTTGCTTCGCCACGGGACCTTTATAGAGCACGTCCATCCCAATCTCTCCGCTCTGTTCAATCAAACGAGTGAAGTATCCATACGTCTCGCCCGTAATATCTCGCGCGGGAATATCCTTGCTGCGGGTATCCCAATTCCGCTTCATCTGCTCGAGTTTATTATTGAGCGTAAAATAATTATTGGAAAGATCAGGCGTGTTCTGGAGGTTCCCCGTGATCTTCGCGATTTCTGTATCCACCGTTTTGATCTGACGCGGAAGCCGAAACGCGGTAAAGAACAGGCCGGCAGCCAAAATGACGATAAATCCGACGCCGAGGACAATGGTATTTCGTAGAATATAACTCATTTCGCAGCTCCTTTCCCCGTATCGGCACGTGAAGTATCTTTTGGAGGCGGCGGAACGATCATCTCGAATGCAAATACAGGCGGCGCATTGTCGCGGATCGATTTGCTTTGGACGCTTGAGAGGGTGGCGTTATCGAACAGCGCAGCGATGCGTGGAATCCTTGAGCGGTCTAAGGCATACCCCTTGAGCAACATTCCGCCATCCGGGGTTGACTGTAGTACGTCAATCCAAAGTGAGTTCAAATCCTCAGCGCCTTTCGCGAGATGCTCAAGCGACTTGCTCCACCGGTCGCTCCCCGGCACCATGGTATCATAAATTGCCAGCGCCTTATCGTACTTTCCGATTTCTATGTTAATATTATTAATTGCGCCCTGGAGCCGGTTGTTTTCATCTTCGCGAACTCGTAATTGCGTAACGGTGTTCTCTTTTTTAGAGAGGTCCGCCCGTTCCTTAGAAAAACGCCCCGTAAAATAGATGGTCATTACGAAAACGGCAACCAGGAGGAGATATCCGTGCCATGCCAACTTGAACGCCCGCTGGCTTTCGCGCACGTCGGAAGGAAGCAGATTGATGTTGTAAAACGCAGGATGTTCTTCATCGAGCGCCTTCCATGCCACTGCGATCGCGGGAATGAATTCCGGAATCTTTTCTTGATCTTCCGCAGAAAGCGTGCTGGTATCGAGATACGGGGTTGTAAGATATACTACCTCGACCTCAGGGAGTTGCTCGCGCAAGAATTCATCGAACTGAATCTTGTGCGACTCGCCGGCGAGGATGATCTTATCGACGCGCGGGATGCCCACATTATCTTGTTCGAGTAAGAGGCGGCTGTACACGGTGTTGCGCACGTTCGGCGAATCGAACCCCTCGCCCAGCACAGGAGCGAAGTGGAGAAACTCCGATCCTTTCATGAAGATAATCCGGGAAAACTCAACGCCGACATAAACAATGCCCGTGTACTCTTCGGGAGCGAAGCCGAAATTCGCGCGCGCGACGTTCAACAGAGCCATATCCGCGCTGTCGATCAGCGGCAGCTTCGGAACACGCCGACCCATGTAATGCGCGGCTTCGTCGAGCAAATGGAGCATCGCGAGACCGTTTTCGCGAATGACCGCAACGAGGTTCTTTTCCGCAGTGAAGAAATAATCGACCGAATCCGCCGCCGGTTTGGTGCCGCGGATGGCACCCAGTTCTTCCAGCACGCGGTTCTTGAGCCGCTTGCCGCTCAGGCCGAAGTCCGTCTCAAAAATATGATAATAGAGACTCGGTTCAGAGATTGCGTAGCTTACGGAATACTTTCCCGGAGGATACTTGGATAAAAGACTGACAAGAACTGCGCTGTTATCACCGCCGCCTTCGCCGCCGGCATTCTCCTCCGGCGCGGTCTGTGCGGGGGCCGATGCATCGAGGGAGAACGATTCCGCCGATTCCTGCGAACTGGCTGATTCATCGGGGGCCTCCTGGTTGGAGCGTTGCTCTTCCAGTTTCGTGGAAAGCTGGTGAGATTCTAGTTCTTCGATAACGACGTTGCCGTGTTGAACCGATAGCTTTGCAAGCTTGATCTCGGTTCCATCGACAAACAGTCCAACGGAAAATTTATTCGAAGGCATACGTTAGTGTGTGCGAAGAAAGGGAGTTGTGAAGTAGCAAGTGCGCCGCAAGATCAATCCCCCTGCGGAACAAGGTTAAGAATCTGCTGCAACCGGCGTTTGTTATTCGCAAAATTGATTGCGGTTTCCAGCGTAATGCGCTTGGCAATATAGAGGCGCTTGAGGTCTTGTTCCATGGTGGTCATGCCCGACTCGCCGGATTCGGACATCATTTGATAAATTTCTCCGGTGTTCTTGTTCTTGATCGCCGCTTTGACCGATGGGGTCGCGATCATGACTTCCTTGGCAAGGACGCGTTTCCCATCCACGCTGGGAACAAGCTTCTGAGAGATCACCAAACGAATAACGTCGGCAAG
>DATGFY010000108.1:0-4197 GCA_035308785.1 Bacteroidota bacterium
ATCCCCAACCCGGGTCCGGGTTACGCGTATCAGGATTATACGCATGTCATGCCGTTTGGTGCATTTGATCTGGAATCAGGGCGCAGGCTTATGGTCGGATTCTTCGAAGACAATACCTCAGGTGGATCAGTTGACGGTTTATACTGGCCGCCAAGTACAAATTCCGGAGTCGATAACAGCACTGCGACAGGTACCGGTCCGCGTGAATTCTTCTTCATCTTCAATGACCAGTACAGCAGCACACCGGATCCCGCTCTTCAGAAGGATTTCCTCAACAATACGCTCCCGCTGATGTGGTGGGGATCGCCCACCATGCGTGGATCGAATCTCTTCCATGCGGGCGATCAGTTCGAGATCTTTGCGAACCACCCGAACCAAGCAGCGGATGTCTTTACTATTGCCGGGCCGAAGAATACGTATAGCGTGGCGACTGCGGTGAGCGACATCAACAAGATCAACGTCTTCCCGAATCCGTACTTTGGGTTCAATCAGGCGGAAACGGACAAGTACCACCGGTTCGTGACATTCAATCACCTGCCGACCAAGGCGACTATCCGCGTCTATAACATTGCGGGCGTTCTTGTTAAGACCATCGTGAAGAATGATCCGACGCAATTTGCCCAATGGAATCTGAGCAATGAGTACGGCATACCTGCCGCTGCAGGAATGTACGTGATCTTCATTGATATGCCGGGAATCGGAGCGAGCAAGGAATTAAAACTTGCGATCGTCCCCGAGACGCAATACCTGGATCGATATTAATCAATGAAGACTCTAACGAATACTTTGAAAAGGAGAAACTCTATGAAAAAGATTTTAAACCATTTCATCCGCCGCGGCGGATTCGTGACGGTTCTTACATTGATGATCCTCTCTGCGGCGTTGGCGGGTAATCCGACACGAACGGGTTCATCCGGAGCGGAAGAACTGCTCATCCCCGTCGGTGCGCGCGGCATTGCGCTCGGTGAATCGAGCTTGATGTCCGCAATCGGCGTCGATGCCATTTACTGGAATCCGGCCGGTCTTTCGCGCGGAATTCGCGGGACCGAGGCGGAATTCTCGTACCTCCAGTATTTTGCAGATGTGAAATCGAATTACGGGGCAGTCTCGTTTTCCGGCGGCGATATCGGTAACTTCGGAGTAAGTCTGAAGTCGTTGACGTTTGGAGAAATCCCCGTAACAACTGCAGATTATCCGGATGGAACGGGATCCACGTTTTCACCGAGTTACATCACATTCGGCGGAACATATTCGAAACTGCTGACGGATAAGATATCGGTTGGTGTAACGGCGAACCTGATCACCGAAAAGATCATGAGTACTTCGGCGAGCGGTGTCGGTTTTAATTTCGGTATCCAATACTTCGGAATTGGAATTCCGGAATTGAATCTCGGCATCGCTGTGAAGAACGTCGGTCCGCAAATGACGTATTCCGGATCGGATCTGCTTGTTGCGGCGAACGCGCAGGCGAGCTTGCGCGGGAACCAAAATTACACCGTACAGGCGGCCTCGTTCTCACTTCCTTCGAGCATGGAGATCGGCCTTGCCTACTCGAAGAAGCTCGATGAACAGAATTCCGTGATGTTCGGCGGCAACTTCCAGAACAATAACTCAACTGATGACGTGTATGGAATCGGCGGCGAGTACGGATATAACAATAATTTCTTTATCCGTGCAAGCTATCTCTCCGCTCCTCAGGCCGCCAACGATGCCACGGGCACAAACTCGATGCTGTATGATTACGCATTGGGCGCGGGCGTGCACTATGATGCAGGTGGAGCAGATCTGACGTTCGATTATGCGTATCGTCATCTGCGCTTCATGGAATCGAATAATGCGGTAACGCTGAAGGTAGGATTCTAAGACCGCCCGGTCGCCGGCTTGTACAGAGGCGCATCCGGATCGAACTCTACCGAGGCAATCGTTAAAAAGATTCTTGTTAACTGTTTATCTATCGCCGCCCTCATTTGGGGCGGCGATAGTTTTTTACGGGCTCAGGATTCATCCGCCGTTCCTACGGTTCTTGGCGCTTTCCAAAATGCTTCCAGTTTTTCTGTATCGCCTTCGGGGACAATCTATGTTCTCGATCGCGGAACGAACGAGGTGCTGAAACTCTCTTCAACGGGAGCAATCTTGGCGCGCACGGGAGGATTCGGTTGGTCGGAATTCTCATTCTCTCAACCCGCAGACCTGCATGCACCCAACGATATCCGAGTGTATGTTGCCGATTACGGCAATCATCGTGTCGAATACTTCGATGGCAACCTGAACTATCTCTCTTCGCTCTTGATGCACGATAATCCTGATCCAGACCAGCGGTTCGGTTACCCGCGAAGCGTCGCGATGGACCGTTACGGTTCGCTGTTTATTACGGATGGCGAGGATTCGCGAATTGCAAAAATCGTTTCCGCTGCGCCAAACAGCATCGATCGTACGTTCGGCGGAGTGGAGGGTGGGAAGGGATCCCTGAAGTTTCCCGGCCGCGTACGCGTAACCTCGAGTGACGTTGTGTACGTACAAGATTCAACGCGGATCGTTGAGTACGATGTTTATGGAAACTATTTGAGCGCATATCCGGTCATGCTCGCCGGTCGTTGGCATTTTGCGGCTTCGGATTCCGGTCTGTTCTTTGTCGATAGCTGCACAGTTCAATGGTGGCGAAACGATCAGTTGCTCGAACGCAAACTTCCCGGAGCGTGCAATGCTGTCGATATAGAAAATCGGGCGGATTCGCTCTATATCTTAACCAAGGCTGACATCCGAATCTATCCTCTTGAGTTGTTCCGGTCGGGTCCGGCTAAGTAAATTCCGGAAGGTGCGGAATTGACACTCACCCAAGAAAATCTTATTTTGGATACTCAAACTCTCACAGAAAGGACAATGGCATGGCGGGTAAAAGTTTAAACAAGGCAATTCTGATCGGTAATTTAGGACGAGATCCTGAGCTGAGCTATACTGCAAGCGGGATTGCAGTTGCAAAGTTCTCCATAGCAACCAACGAACGCTGGAAAGACGACGGCGGTAATTTCCAGGAACGCGTTGAGTGGCATAACATCGTGGCATGGCGTAAACTTGCCGAGATTTGCGGCCAGTACCTTAAGAAGGGCAGCAAAGTCTATATCGAGGGCAAGATTCAAACCCGGTCGTGGGATGACAAGAATACCGGCGTGAAGCGTTATACCACTGAAATCGTGATGGACGATCTCATTATGCTCGATGGCAGAGGCGATTCGGGCGCATCCAGCTCATCGGGCGGCGGCGATATGCAGTCAGCGGCACCCCAAGAGTCCGGCGGTTCGGAAAAGGAAGACCTTCCTTTCTAAGAGAATGTTTCCCCGGGCCCTCGATCAAAATTTCGGCCGGGAACACGGCCTCTCTCTCAAATATCTTTGAAGCATAATAATCTATTCGTTGTCGCTTTCGCGATTGCGGCGTTCGTCTGTTTCGCATCCGGGGCCTCACGGGCTCCGGTCAAGGCCAAACATGCGATGGTTGTCAGCGCAGATAAGCAGGCATCGGAGATCGGCGTTCGCATCATTCAGCAAGGCGGGAATGCCGTCGATGCAGCGGTTGCAGTCGGATTTGCGTTGGCGGTGGTATATCCACAGGCCGGCAATCTTGGCGGCGGCGGATTCATGCTGGTACGGCTTCACACCAACGAAACGGCGGTGGTTGATTTTCGCGAAACGGCATCGCGCCACGCAAGTTCGACCATGTATCTCGATGCAGCCGGTAATGTGACCGATAGCAGCGTGGATGGAGGCATGGCTTCCGGCGTCCCCGGAACAGTTGCGGGCTTGCTTGCTGCGTTGGACAAGTATGGGAAGCTGAAATTGCATGATGTGATCCGCCCAGCCATCGATCTTGCCGAATCCGGGTTCATCGTTGATGATCGACTTGCCCGAACATTGCGGGAATACAGCGACAGCCTTTCTCGCTACTCTTCCACCCGTAAAGTATATTTTCGAAACGGCGCTCTGCTCGGTGAGGGTGATACACTGCGTTTGCCGGAACTTGCCGCCGTCCTTCGCCGCATCGACCGGAATGGTGTAAAAGGTTTCTACGAAGGCGAAACGGCGCGACTCATCGTTGACGAAATGCGAAGAGACGGGGGGATCATCGATGCACAAGATCTCGCCGCCTACACGCCGGTCTTCCGCCAATCCATTTATGGGAAATATCGGGGGTATGACGTTA
>DATGFY010000109.1:0-2206 GCA_035308785.1 Bacteroidota bacterium
TTTTCAAGATACGGCCCTCATCGAGCACCGCTTTGCGAATATGATCTGCTACGAATCGGTCTATCCCGATTTTGTCCGGCAATTCGTTTTGAAGGGAGCTGAATTCATCACGGTAATCACGAACGATAGCTGGTGGGGGAATACCTCCGGCGCATATCAGCACAAGCAGTATGCCGTGCTGCGCGCTATCGAAAATCGGCGTTGGGTGGTTCAATGTGCGAATGGGGGAATCTCGTGTATCATCGATCCGTACGGCAACACCGTCCAAGCGACTGAGATGTACGAACGGAAGATTCTCATCGGCGATATCGTACCCCGGACCGATCTGACGTTCTATACGAAGCACGGCGACTGGCTTGCCCATGGCTGCCTTGCAATTTCATTGGGATTTCTTGTTTTAGCTATTGTAAGGAGAAAGAAATGAAAAAAAATAAACAAAAATTTATCGATCTGCGAAGCGATACCGTTACCCGGCCGTCGCGCCCTATGCTCGAGGCGATGATGAATGCCGAAGTAGGGGATGACGTATTCGGCGAAGACCCGACCGTTAATGCTCTTCAGAAACGCGTCGCTAAATTGTTCGGCAAAGAGGATGCGCTCTTTGTTCCCAGCGGAACGATGGGAAACGAGATTTGCGTCAAGGCTCACACACAACCCGGTGACGAGATTATCGTCGAAGAAGAATCGCATATTTTTGTGTTTGAAACGGCCGGCCCCTCGCTGCTTTCCGGTGTGCAAATGCAAACGGTGCGGGGAGTGAAGGGGGTTCTGCCTCAGGATAAGGTCGAGGCCGCCATCCGGTACAAAGCATACTACATGCCGCCGACGCGATTGATTTGCTTAGAAAACACGCACGGGAGATCGGCAGGTTCTGTTGTGCCATTGGAAAATATGAAGGCGATCTCTAAGTTCGCGAAGTCCAAAGGAATTTCTGTCCATCTTGATGGTGCGCGAATTTGGAATGCCTCGGTCGCTAGCGGAGTATCGTTTAAAGAATACGGCAAGTGCGTCGATTCTATCTCTGCATGTTTCTCCAAGGGGCTCGGCACGCCGGCAGGATCTATCGTTATTGGATCGAAAGAGTTTATCGAGAAAGCCCGGAGGTACCGAAAAATCTTCGGCGGCGGTATGCGCCAGATCGGCATCCTCGCTGCGGCGGCAATGTATGCGCTCGATCATAATATCGATCGGATGAAAGAAGATCATAAGAAGGCGCGTTTCCTTGCCGATCGATTGATCGTGCTCGATGCATTGGCAATTGATCTGACAGAAGTGCAAACGAACATGGTCTTTATCGATATTGCAAAGTCAGGAATATCCCAAGCCGAGGCGATGGAGTTGCTGAAGAATGAAGGCGTACTCGTTACTCCCGAACGGCACACGTTTTTGCGCGCCGTCATGCACCTCGACGTTTCGCATGATGCGGTAGAGCAGGCCGCCTCCGCGTTCAAGAAAGTATTCGCGTGAACCCGAAATAACCAATGACCAAGCACCAATAACCAAGCAATTATCAAGATCCGAAATTCTAATTTCCATGCTTTAAGCACGGAGTCGTTCAGATGTCTTAGAGGTTTATTGAACCGTATGCGTCAGAGATCATTCGATATTGAATATTAGTATTTGTTTGATTATTGGAAATTGGTTATTGGTTATTTGAAGTCTCGCACAATCGACATCTTATGAAAAAGCATCTCTTTAAACATATTACCCAGTTGCGCGTCCGCAATTACGAGATCGATTGGCAGGGGATTGTCCACAATGCAAACTATCTCTTGTTCTTTGAAGTAGGACGGATCGAGTACCTGAAGCACATCGGACTGAAACTGAATTTGTCATCCATCCAAACCGATTCGCGCGTCGTACTCGTCCGCAACGAGATCGATTACAAGAACTCTGCGCAATTCGATGACCTCCTGAATATCTACACACGGGTTTCGTACATCAAGAACACCAGCTTTGCCTTCGAAGGCATCATTGAGGATGAGACGGCAGGCCGTCTCATCGCCGAAAACATTGCCTACCACGTTTGGCTTCACCCCAAGACCGGCAAGCCGATTCGGGTTCGTAAAGATTTCCGCGATAAGGTTGGCGCGTTTGAGGGGAAAAACCTCAGATTGATCGGTGAGAAGAAATGAGTTGAGTGAGTTCCAGATCGAAGAATACAGGATCTATTTGCAATTTACCCTCATTATTCCTATATTTTAAT
>DATGFY010000110.1:0-7934 GCA_035308785.1 Bacteroidota bacterium
ATCTCGCCTGTGCGAGACGGAACTCTTCGCAATGACAAGTGACCGTGTTCTTGTATCAGCGAAATCTTTCTCATCATTGCCCTTGCCCGCCGTCTTTGTGGCGGGATCTGCGGTTCTCTTTTGGTTTTCCGCGTTTTTTTCCGCATTTTTAAAATACCGAGTGCGTACATCAGATGCTTCTTGTCATACCTTCGATAGAACTGAGGCGCGGAAAGTGCCTCCAGCGCGTTCAAAGCCCCAACGGCTATGTTTATAGCGATGACCCGATCGAATCCGCCAAGCTGTGGCGCAAGGAAAACGCCAAATCGCTTTACATTGCAGATATCGATGGCGCGATTGAAGGCAAAATGGTGAACGTGGATTCCGTCCGTACTATTGTAGAGACAGTGGATATTCCTATCATGTTCGGCGGGGGATTGCGGACATTCGACGAGGTGAAGAAGGCGTTCGACGCGGGTGTTTACACCGCGATCATCGGGACAATGTTTATCCATAATCCGGATGAAGCGAAGCGGGTACTCGATGCATACGGGCAATCGAAAATCGTTATCGCCATCGATGCGCGCGATGGGATGGTGGAGATCCGCGGACGAAGGGAACACTCGCACCTCACCGCGGTGAGCGTTGCGCTGAATGCGAAGGCGATGGGGTTCCGCAGAATCATGTACACCGATATTGCGCGCCACGATAGCGGCACCGGGCCGAACTTTACTTCAATTGAATCGCTGGCGCGCGCAATTGGGATGAAGATTACCGTCGCAGGCGGATTGTCCGGCCTCGACGATTTATTGAAGCTGCAAGACCTTGAGCCGCTCGGCGTGGATTCCGTCGTCATCGGCCGCGCGCTGTATGAGAACCGGTTCTCGTGCCAAGGACTGTGGCGCATGTGCGAAATGGCGGATTATCCGTACACGGCAAAGGTTTGAAATCAATTTTCAATAATCAAACAAATTCCAAATCTTAAAAATAGAATTACAGGCGCTGTCATTCTGAGCGTAAGCGAAGAATCTCCCACGGTAGTCTTATCCACAATGGTCGGAGATCCTTCGCTTACGCTCAGGATGACGAACCTTCCTATTTTTTCTTGTAACGAACAATGACCATTACCGTCCTCGGCCATATCTGCATCGATTGCATTCACGAAAACGACAAGGTCGTTGCGGAGAATTATGGCGGGATATTTTTTTCGTTGGCGTCGCTCGCGAATCTGCTCGGCGAAGACGACCGGATTTATCCGGTGTTCGGCATCGGGAAAAGCGACTACGATGCGTTCATCGACCGGCTGAAGAAATATCCGAATGTGGATCCATCGGGGATATACAAGTTCAACGGCCCCACGAACCGGATCAAGCTGGTTTATACCGAAAAAGAACATTTCGTCGAGAAATCGGAGCATATCTCGGAACCGATTTTGTGGAAGAAGATCCGGCCGTATCTCGAAACGGAGATGGTGCTTATCAATATGATCTCCGGCCACGACCTCACGCTGGAAACATTGGACGAGATCCGCATGGAAGTGCGCGAGAACCATATTCCGATTTATTTAGACGTGCACAGCTTGACGCTTGGCAGCAATCCCGATTTCACGCGCTACTTGCGCCCCATCGAAGAATGGCGGCGGTGGTTTTTCATGCTTCACTGCGTGAAGATGAACGAGGAAGAGGCGGGGATCATCACGAAGGAACACGCGGCGGAAGAAATGCTGGCCAAGCACGTGCTTGCACTGAACACCCAATCGATGATTGTGACGCGCGGGAAGAAGGGATGCACGACCTACATCGATAACCACAAAGCGGTGCGGACGGTTAATACCCCGGGGATAGAAATCGAAAACCCTGTAGATGCGACCGGCTGCGGCGATGTATTTGCGGGCGCCTATTGCGCGAATTATTTACGGACAGGCGATATCGAGTCATCGGTAGAATTTGCGAACAGGGCTGCCGCGGTGAAGGCGGGGATATTTAGTTCGGTGGAGATCGATAAGCTCTCGGTGCTGCGGTTGAATGGCGTGGTGAAGAAATGAGTCGCGGTTCGGATTTGGAATTCGGCGCTCGTTGCAGGCCTGTAAAGAAGAACTCTCCCCAACCCCTCTCTTATGAAGCGAGGGGCTGAATTATTGAAAGAACATTGCCGAAAATTCAATCTGGCCACCGAGTACGCGATCTTTAGACCCATCAGCCCCTCCCTTTTTAAGGGAGGGGTTTGGGGAGAGTTCATCCTTAGATGCGATTCGGCTTTTACTGACTGTACTCAAAAAGAAATGGATTGATTTCTATCTTAATTGTTTTGTAAAAAGTAAGAAACGCTAAACTACACTAGTCCGTGAAGACAAAGCTAAATATCGCCCTCCTCGGATACGGGAGGATGGGAAAAGAGATCGAGCTGATTGCCGCTTTGCGGAATATTGGCGTTACGCAGAAGTTCGATATCGATAATCCTCTGAGCAAAAGCAATCGAAAGCTTCTCGATGGGGTGGATGTTGCGATTGACTTCTCGTCGGCGGATTGCATTTCAACAAATGTGGAACATGTGGCGGCGCAGAAGACAAATATCGTCATCGGCACAACCGGATGGGAGAAGGACCGGAGCAAAGTGGAAGGGATCGTGCGCAAGTCGGGCATTGGAATGGTCTCGTCGGCGAATTTCTCTTTGGGAATGAATATCTTCTTCCGCATTGCGGCAGTAGCGGCGGAATCGTTCGATGAGTTCAACCTGTATGATGCCGCGATTTCGGAAATCCACCACAAGAGAAAGAAAGACAGTCCAAGCGGAACGGCGCTGGCATTAGGGAAAATCTTATTAAACGGTCTGCGCCGGAAGAATAAGATCGTAGGCGATGCAGTGCAGGGGGAGATTGCACCGGATGCACTGCATATCAGCTCGATGCGCGTTGGTGAGGTTGCCGGGATTCACAGCGTATTGTTCGACTCCGAGGCAGATTCAATCGAGTTGATTCACACGGCGAAAAACCGTTCAGGGTTTGCGCTTGGTGCCTTGCTTGCGGCCGAGTGGGTGAAAGGGAAGAAGGGAGTGTTTACGATGGAGGATGTTATGAGGAAAAGGTAAGAAATTGCCAATTTCCAATAGCCAATTTTCGATTAAGTAGAACCAAAACCCTCGGTGTCATTCCCGAGTGTTTCTATCGGGAATCCAGAGTCTTTAGTTTCGAATTTGCAACATTTTTAAAGTTGGGATGGTGGGAGCTTAATCCAGAACTCTCCCCCCAGCCCCCTCTCTTAAGAAGAGAGGGGGTGAGAATTCTTAGAAAATTAATTCAAGGAAGAAATGAAATCAAATTTATTATTTCGAGGTACAGGTACTGCGCTCGTAACACCATTCACTGCCGACGGTGCGATCGATGAGAAGGCGCTGAAAGGTCTGGTGGATTTCCAGATTGAAGGCGGCGTGGAAGCGATTCTTCCGACGGGAACGACGGGCGAAAGCGTTACGCTGAACGAGGATGAACAAAAGCGCGTTATCGAGATTGTGGTCGAACGGGCGAAGGGGAAGGCCAAAATTATCCCTGGTACGGGCAGCAATTCCACCGCGAAGGCGATTGCCCTTTCCAAGATGGCGATGGAAGCGGGTGCCGATGGAATATTGGTCGTAGGTCCCTACTACAATAAGCCGACACAGGAAGGGTTTTTCCGGCATTACGCTGCGATTGCGGATGCCGTGGATGCGCCGATGATCGTGTATAATGTTCCGGGAAGGACATCGAGCAACATCGAAGCGGAAACGACGCTGCGCATGGCGGAAGATATCCCTTCGGTTGCGGGGATCAAAGAGGCGTCGGCGAATTTTTCGCAGATCATGGAAATATTGCGGCGCCGGCCGAAAGGATTTGCGGTCTGGTCGGGCGATGACGCAATCACGCTACCTCTTGCTGCGCTCGGTGCCGATGGCGTTGTATCGGTCGTATCGAATCAGATCCCGCGGATGTTTTCTGACATGGTGCGTCTCTGCCTCGTCGGAGATTTTGTGAAGGCGACGAAGCAGCACAACGCAATGCTGCCGCTGATGAATTTCAATTTTGTGGAATCGAACCCGATTCCGGTGAAGGCCGCACTCGCGATGATGGGGAAGATATCGGAGCATTACCGTTTGCCGATGGTGCCGATGAGCGAAAAGCACAAACCGAGATTGAAAGAAATTCTTAAGGAATTGAAGCTGGTGAAGTGAGACCTGGGTCATTTTCATGATCCTTGAGGATACTGCATGCTGGCGTGGAGATTGCCGCGCTGCATGGCTTCGCCATCCCGCTCGCAATGACGAGGGTGGCTGGGGATTGCCGCGTTGTCCCGCCGACTGCGTCGTTGGGACGCCTCGCAAGGACCTTCCCGTTTAAAGGAAAGCGCATAACAATTCCGTAACAAATTCAGCATTTTTTCGTATAATCAACACTATCCCAAAACCCGCGGCATGGCCAGAATTTGCCGTTTTGTTCCAAAAAACCCAAGGAGAAGACTCGATATGACAGGTGTTACTAAGTTTATTGCCGGCATTGCCGTAGCGGTTTCGATGTGCTGCGCGCTCGTTGTAGCCCAGACGCATCAGACCAAACCGCTGGATCCGGCGAACATGGATCTGACCGTGAAGCCGTCGGTAGATTTCAACCAGTACGCGAACGGCGGCTGGATGAAAAATAATCCGATCCCGGCAGACCAAAGCTCGTGGGGTGCATTCAACGAACTGCGCGAGAAAAACCTCAACGACATGCTTACCATTGTTCAAGAGGCCGAGAACGATAAGAACGCCACACCGGGGAGCATTTCGCAAAAAGTTGGCGATCTGTATTACAGTGGAATGGATTCCGTTTCGATTGAAGCACAGGGAGCGAAACCCTTAGATGGTGAAATGAAGAAGATCGATGCGATCAACTCCGTTGCCGATCTCAAAGCCGAAATCGCTCGTCTCGAAATGTACAACATGGAAGCGCCGTTCGGGTTCGGGAGCGGACAGGATTTCAAAAATAGCAGCGCGGTGATCATTCAGATCGGCCAGGGCGGTCTCGGACTCCCCGAACGCGAATATTACTTGAGCACGGAAGCGGACATGCAGAAGACGCGCGATCAATATAAGGACCACGTCGCGAAGATGCTTGTGCTGCTTGGCGACAATGCTATGACAGCAAAGGCGGAAGCCGACACGATTATGGCGTTCGAAACGATGCTTGCGACGGCATCGATGAAGAAAGAAGATGCGCGCGATCCCGATAAGATTTATCACAAGATGACGGTCGCCGAAGCGAACGCAATTACTCCGAATTACTCATGGAGCGATTATTTTAAGACCGTCGGCCTAACGACCGATGCGCCGGTAAATGTTTCAACGCCGGATTTCTTCAAAGCATTTAATGCGATGTTAACTTCGGAGCCGCTTTCGACATGGAAGACATATTTCCGTTGGCATTTACTCAACGCCCAGGCCAGCTCATTGAGCTCGGCGTTCGTTCAGGAAGATTTTAATTTCAAGGGAACGATCCTGAGCGGTCAAACGGCTATGCGTCCGCGTTGGAAGCGGATGGTCGGTGTCGTTGACCGGAGCGTCGGTGAGGCACTGGGACAGTTGTATGTCGCGAAATTCTTCCCGCCGGAAGCCAAGGAAGCCGCCCGGAAGATGATCGAGAATCTCCGACAAGCGCTGCGCGAAAAAATTGCCAGCAATACGTGGATGAGCGATGCGACGAAAGCGAACGCGCGCAAGAAACTCGATGCATTCGGCGTGAAAGTGGGCTACCCGGATAAATGGCGCGACTATTCCACGTTGAAGATCGATCGTGGACCGTTCGTTCAGAATATGCTGCGCATCGATCAATTCGAATTTGCCTACGATATCAACAAGATCGGCAAGCCGGTCGATAAGACCGAATGGGGCATGACGCCGCCGACGGTGAATGCGTACTACACGCCGTTGCGGAATGAAATTGTATTCCCGGCAGGAATTTTGCAGCCGCCCTTTTTCGATTTCCATGCCGATGATGCCGTGAACTACGGCGGTATGGGCGCTGTGATCGGCCACGAAATGTCGCACGGATTCGACGATCAGGGCAGACAGTTCGATGAAGTCGGCAACCTGCGCGATTGGTGGACGAGCGCGGATTCCCAGAAATATACCGAACAGGCGGAAAAAATCCGCAAGCAGTTCGATGGCTACATCGCCATCGATTCGCTGCACGTCAACGGCAAACTGACGCTGGGCGAAGACATCGGCGATTTCGGCGGATTGACGATTGCCTACGCCGCTCTGCAAAATGATTTGAAGGGCAAGACGGTCGAGAAGATCGATGGCTTTACGCCGGAACAGAGATTCTTCCTCGCGTGGGCGCAAGTGTGGCGCACGAATATGCGGCCGCAGGCGTTGAAGCTGCTGGTGCGGACAAATCCGCATGCGCCGGCAAACTTCCGCGCAAACGGACCGCTATCCAATATGCCGGAGTTCTTCAAGGCATTCGATGTGAAGGAAGGCGACCCAATGTGCCGTCCCGCAGCGGACCGGCCGAAGATCTGGTAAGCTAAGTATATCCCTTTAGTACATAGACTGCCTCCAATCTGTTCACACGGTTGGAGGCAGTTTTTTTGGATGGCGATGACCACCCCTGTCATGCGCATACGCGCACGACATCCCTCTCCTCCGAGAAGAGGGGAGAACGACGCACGATCATCGAGGGCAGTGATAGTAGCTTCCCTTCTCTCAGTGGGAGAGTAGGCGGGAAGGGTGAGTTGCTCTTGGCTTGTATCAGCGTCATCTCGCGTATCATCGCCATCTGCGGTTCCTTTTTGATAATTACCCAGAATTTGTAGATATTCAACTTACTTTATGGGCGTATCACCTGCGCTACGAATTTCCAAGATGGGTATATGGATCGCCCTGATTGCGGAAATAGTCCTTCTCACGCTCCTGACGTCAACGTTCGGGGGCGCGCATTTCTTTGAATCAACATTTCTTAGCTGGTCTAACCTCTCTCAAGTAGTACGGGCATTATCGTTCATCGCTATCATGGCGGTGGGGCAAGCGGTGGTAATTATCTCGGCGGGGATCGATCTATCGGTGGGATCGGTGTTGGGGCTTTCGGGCGTTGTGACAGCGGTTCTTCTCAATCAGAACTACTCTATAATAGTATCGGCGAGCGCGGGGCTGGCGGTTGGGTTGTTGTGCGGAGTTGCGAACGGTGTGCTGATCACGCGCGTCAAACTTCCGCCGTTCATCGTAACGCTGGGGATGATGAGCATTGCGCGCGGGCTGGCGTTCGGGATTACCGGCGGTGAAACGATCCGCGGATTGCCGCAGAGCTTTCTCGCATTCGGTCAGGGAGAAATTTTGCGAGTGCCAATTCCGATTCTGATTATGGCGTTGTTCGCGCTTGCAATCGGGTATCTGTTGAAGACGACAACATGGGGACGGTATGCGTACGCGATCGGCGGCAACGAAGAGGCGGCATCGTTCAGCGGCGTCAACGTGGCGAAGGTCAAGGTGATGATTTATGCGCTGTGCGGATTTTCGGCGGGGATTGCAGGCGTGCTTTTCACGTCACGCTTCGGCGTCGGTCAATCGACTGCAGGACTTGGATACGAGCTCGATGTCATCGCCGCGGCGGTGATCGGGGGAGTGAGTCTGTCCGGGGGGCGCGGATCTATTTTAGGCGCAATGGTGGGCTCCGTTCTTATGGGCGTTTTGCGCAACGGGCTGGTGCTGTTGAATGTTTCGGAGTACTGGCAGCAGGTAGCGATTGGGTTGGTGATTTTGCTGGCGGTAGTGTTGGATCGTAAAACAAAACGATAAAGTATGGAACCCGTCATGAATATCGGCGGGGGAATTCGCCTTCGGCGAAGGAAAATCGAAAACATAATGTAGAGTGCGGTTCATAACCGCACCGCTCCGCAGCAGCGGGGCACAAGAAATGTGTCATTCCCGCGAACGCGGGAATCCAGAGT
>DATGFY010000111.1:0-5417 GCA_035308785.1 Bacteroidota bacterium
GTCAAGGTGGTTCCGCTAAACCAACTGGTGCCCCATCCGATCGCTCCGCCAAATCCTTCGAGACCGGAGTTGCCATCGACCGAGGACCATTCGCGGGTACCGGCAGGGATAGAATAGTTACCCATGCCAGGCGGTGGACCCTGAACTTTCCACATGATGCCATCGATAATGCGGTAGTTCGCATCACCGCTTTGGTTGCTATCTGCTTCAAGCTGGATACCCTTGGTAGCATCGGTCAGATGCCACACCAGTGTTCCGCTGGCGGCGGTTGAGAATGTTACCTTATACGTGTCACCAGTCAACTTGGATTGATCGATGACTAGCGGATATACGCTTCCATCGCTTGTCCGGGCTCCCCCGGTTGCGGTGTGGGTAACGGCTGTGACAGTGTCGCCGAATACCCCGCCATATCGATTACCGGGATTCGTGCCGTGAGGCGTCACCGAAATCACCGCCACCTGGCTTTCTAAATGGTTGCCGACCAACCCCGGCGATGGATTGTATGCATAGGCGGTGACCGCAAAATAATATGTCTGGCCGTCCACCAATCCCTGGCCGAATGTATTAAAGGCGTCGGTTGTCAGGTTTAGATAGTGCTGAACGCCGTTATCTCCACCGAATTCGACCGGCTCTCTGAGCGCAGCGCACAGTGTCGGATCGAAAACAACGTCCTGGATACGGGTAATCAGATTCTTCTCGTCGAACGTCGCGAGCCGCTTTGCGATACTCAGATCGGGACTGTTCGTCGGAAATTGGTACACATTGTATCCTTCGAACTTGAACCCGGCCTGATCGTAGCCTTCGTCCTTTGCGTTCGTCAAGGAATCTTCCCAGACGAGTACCGCTTGATTGTTAAGAATGGCAACCGTGACCTTCGGTGAAGGAGGAATCGGGGGTTTGTTGAACGCAACATTATAGAGCGACTTCATCTGATCTGTAAAGAAGCGGAGTTTATCGATACCCGAGACGCGGTCGCCGCACAAGGCAGCGCTATTAGCGATAATGATTTCTTCGGTGTCACCCGCCGCAAACGTGAACGGACCAGCAGTTTGACACATACGCCGATCTGCGGGGCCTGCGAGCTGACCATCGAGCCAACCTGTACCGGAAACCGGATCGCCCCAAAGGAGAAATTTGGAGGTCAAACCCGTCGTCGGATCGACATAGGCCGCTTTGGTGTTGCCAACGAAACCATTCATCAAGTTATACCATTGGCGCGTGCCATCTGCAGTGAACGGAGGATCGGAATAGGTGGCGTTGCCGTTAATAAAGAAGTTGAACGACGACATCCGCAGTTTCTTCAGCCCGGTGCGGAACTTGAAATCGCGCATCACGGAATCGGTGGCGGAGCCGGCAACTGCCGGACCCTGAAGGAGCACAAAGCCGCCCACGGGCGGGAGGTAGCCGAATTCGGCATCGGGCGAAACACCTTGATAGACGTACCCAAGGTCTCTGGAGTTCGATGTATCGCATCCAACATAATTGTCGTTGAAACTCTTCGAGCCGCCCAGATCCGGATCGGACCATTGGGTTATGAACATGCTGTCAATGTCATGTCCGCTCTTGTTAATGATCTTGTTGGAAATGAAGATCGTATAGCCAAGATATTCGGTGCCGGGTCCTGCCTTGTACGCCCAAATGGTGCGTTGGAATTCGAACCCGATCGGCTGTGAACCGTAGAGACCTACGGTTCGTCCCGCATCCACATCGTTTGCAACGTACCACATGGTTTGATCCGCGCCGGTGACACCGGGGATATCGACTAATGGATCATAGACGCCGTTGTGGTTGACATCGGTGTAGGGCGCGCCATCGGCCGCAGGCCATTCATTCCAGTCTTTAATGTATGCCTGATAAATCAGATCCGGAGTCGCACCGGACTCATACCGTCCGATATCTGCCGATTCTGCGTTCAGAAGGTCCATGACATCAGCTTCCGGCGTATGTGGATTAATATCGGCACGTACGCGGAAGAGCCGATATTTCAAGGCACCCGGATTGTCTGCCACAGGAAGAGTTGTGTCGTGGCCATAGGTTAGGATTTTCCCCGCCTGTAATCCGTGATTATAGGTAGAGCCGCCAACCTTCAATGTCGAGTCGGTTCCATTATTTTCATAACCGCCCCACACAATGCCGTCTTCGAAGATAATGTTGGCGCCTGTAACTTTGTTGAAATCGAACCCTTCAGCATCTGAGCTGAACGGATTGAACGACCCGTCACCGTTATTCCCGTAATAATTATAAACATTATTGATGTTCATGGGATGGTAGGTATCGTTCGTTGTACCCTTTTGCACCTTACGCGCCGATTTCCCGGTCGGCTTGCCGGCATACACCAACACTGCCGAAGTTAACAGCAAGATTCCGGCAAAACCGAAAATACGTTTTAGAGCAATGGTATTCATTGGTTAGTTCTCCTCTTAATTAATAGTCAAGTCGGATGCCGAAACGGAGCTGGCGCGGGATGCCGTAATTGCCAGAGTTCGCGCCGTTATTAATTGCATTGTAAAAATTCGCATACTGTTGACCCTCAGCCTGCACGGCCGCTATGCCGGCAGGGGTAGAGAGCCATCCATCGTTTGCCGGGTCGCCTGTCCGCGAATATACGTTGATCGCATTTTGCGTGTTCAAGATATTCTGGGCATAGATATAGACATCGGCGTTGAAATTGCCGAGCGGGAATGCTTTATCGATTCTGCCATCAAGCTCAAAATACCAAGGCGTTGTCCAGGAGTTGATTACGCCCTCCGGGGTCCGGAAACGCGGATCGCCTGTATTCAAACTGGGGATATTAAGAAGCGTGTACGGATGACCGCTGTTAAACTGCGCAAGCAGGTTAACGCCGGAGCGTTCGAGCGCGCCGCCATCATCCTTGCCGAACCGGTAATCGATCGAGAAGTTTCCACGATGCGTTTCATCGAAATCTGCTGGCGAGATATAGGTCGGAATATACGGACCGCCGCCGGAGGCAACCACAGCGCCTGCCAGTTCACTGGGATTCGAGCCTGTCGTGGCCGCATTGGAAAAAGTATAATCAACTGAGGCCTGAATGCGGTTCGTGCGACGCAAGGTGAACTTGAATTCGACACCTTCAGTCGTAGAAAAATCTCCGTTGATGTACGCAGGATATGCTTTCTGTGTCGAGCCGCCTGCCGGGAGAACCTCGGTGTACTGAACCTGATCGAGTTTATCGTCATAGTATGCAGTAACGTCAAATGCGGTTGCATCGGACATCTGCTGCTGGAAGCCCATTTCGTAGTTCGTGGTGCGCTCGGGTTTCAAGCCGTATCCAACCGTTTGCGTGACGAAGTTACCGCCGGAAATTTCGTGGTACAAGCTACCCATTCCCAAATACGAATCGCGCAGTTCAGACTGCTGAATATATTTTCCATATTGCGCATGGAACACAGTCCGATCGGTCACGGGGAATGAGAACCCAAGACGGGGACTTACCTGATCGGTCGAAGCGGTCTTTGTCAGGCTCGATGTCGCAACCGTCTTGAGAGAATCCACAAAAACGAGATTATTCGGATCGATGAACTCCCAGCTATCGGGATTAATATGATCGTAGCGCAAACCGGCGCTGACAATCACATCGCTGAATTCGAAGCGATCTTCGACATATCCAGCGGCGGAGAGAGGATGGCGCGGACCGAAATCGGTAATATTCGGGCCAACCATAACATCGTTGCTGATCGAATTTCCATACTCATCGTAGCCATAGTTATCGATCCCGTAGGTGCCGCGCAGCAGAACTGAACGCTCCAAACCGGGGGAAGTTTCCCGGAGGATGAGTGCACGGGAGGCAACGCTCGGCGGGCTAAACCGGCTCACCGTTCCCCGGGTAAATTCGCCGCCAACTTTCAACTGATTTGTGCTGGTCAACTGTGATGTAAAATCGGCTCGACCGCCGATGTTCGATTGAACGATGAGGTTGTAGCCGGAAATCTCGGTACCCGGCTGATTGAGGGCGATGCCCGCGTTACCATCAAATATCGCGTAGGCGGGAATAAAAACCGACTCGTTCAACATTTGGTAACCGAGTTTCGCGTTCGCGGCGGAATCGCCGTAAGCGTCAAAATTATCGCCCATTAACGGATCGCGCGTCACGTTATAATTATAGCCATAGGTCAAATTGACTTCGAAGTAATTCTTGGGATCGAAGAGATAAGAACCTTTCATGCTGAGCGACGAGTTACGGAGGACATGTTCAGCCGTCCGCATCGAGTTAAGGATATTGGTGATGTCCACCGGGTCACGAGCAGTCTGTGTGCTGTATGAACCTGCCAGACGAATCTGGAGAGGACTCTGATCGAAGAGCAAGGTTCCAGAATACTGATATTGATTGGATCCACCTGCTGCCCGATCGCCCGGAACGGCAAGAACATTAAGCGTATCGACTGCCTGGGTCGTGGGATGCCGGTATGATATCGCCGGCGTAGAAGAAATTAACGCATTCGCGCCGGTAAAGTTATATCCGTCCCATACCTCAGGCGTTGGAGTGCCGGAGGTTGGATCGATCGATGCGCTGCGATAGAATGTATTTTCAAAGCTGCCGAAGAACCGGAGCGTCTTTCCGGAGATCGGGCCGTTCAACGTACCCGTATAATCGGAATAGCCGTAGGAGTAACCGCCGAGCGATTCTTTGCCCATGCCGGTGTAGTTATCCGTTTCCAACTGCAGCATCGCCTTCCAATTATCGGCATTGCCCGTTCTCAACTGGGAACTTACGAGCCCGGAAGTCGAGCCTCCGAATTCTGCACCGTAACCGGTTTGAACCTGAATCTGTTCGATCGCGGCATCCGAAAACGAAACGGATCTTCCGCCAAACAACATATTATTGATGGCCACACCTTCGAGCTGATAGCCCGTTTCATCGGCACGCCCGCCGCGGATATAGACGCTGTTGCCCTGTTGAACTACACCGGGCTGGAGTTGGATCGCCGCATCGACGCCACGCGTGGGCAGATTGGCGAAGAATTCGTTATCGATGATGCGCACCGAGTTGGTCGCGGTCTTATTCACGAGCGGCCGTTGTGCAACGATTTCCACTGTGGGAACCGTAACCCCGGTCGCCGGAAGATTGAAATCCTGAATCGTCATCAGGTCTTCGTTGACACGGATGTTTGAAATAGTTATCGTCTGATATCCGACGTATGCTGCCTTCAATGTATACGTGCCGGTTTGGACGTTGAGAATCACATAGTGACCGTTGACGTCGGTAACGGCACCGAGCGTCGTCCCATCGATTGACACACTTGCGCCGATGAGCGCCTCTTTCGAGTCTTTGTCGGTAATCTTACCGCTGATCTTTCCCGGTCCTGCGACGAGCAATGCCGGAATCAGCATCAGTATCAGAGCAATCCATAAAAGTCGTGACATATCTTGACTCCTTTGATTAAGGTTTCTGTAGAGTT
>DATGFY010000112.1:0-2051 GCA_035308785.1 Bacteroidota bacterium
AAGTCGTTCGACGCAACAGTTGACGCACAATACCGTGTTCTCTTGCGCGGCATGATCGAGAGCTATGAAAAACGGAATATCGGCATTGTGGAATTTGCTGATTTCTTCGATTCGTACAGATCGAGCGTATTGCAATTGAATAACCTGCAGAGCAACCGGGCAGTTTCATTTGAAAAGTTGAACCACGCCGCCGGTTATCTCGTTATTCATCCTTAAGACAGCCGATATTTTTTGTGCAACATATTAATTTGTGAAGGTTTATTATGAAAAAATATGAAATCGCAATTGCCGCTATGGCTCTACTCCTCATCGCGATGAATTCGGGCTGCCGAAATACCGGGTCGGCGGAAGAATCATTGTCGCAGGCACCAAAACGGGCGACGGTTTCTGATAATGGGCGCAAGATCGATTTCCCTTCCGACAGCCCCGGATTAATGCAGTTAATCACGACGCAGATTCGAAAAGGCTCAGCAACGCTTTCAATCTCCGCGCCCGCACGGGTGGTGGCCAGTGTGACGTCTGACGAGAAGGGAGAACGAGTCGTCCTCTTCGAATCGCCCGACATCACGTCACTCTATTCATCGTACCGACAAAGCTCGGCGAATGCGGCACGTTCAGCAAAGAATCTTGCGCGCATAAAGGATATGTTTGAAAATCAATCAGCGACCGGAAAAGACATTACCGACGCAGAAAACGACGATGCCACCGCCAAAGCCTCCGTAATCGAGATGGAGGGCCGCCTGCGCGCATTGGGTTTTAATCCGGCGGAACTTGATTCCGAACCGGCGGGACGCGTGTGGCTCATGGCAGATGTGCCGGAAGGCGGCATTGGACAGATCCACAGAGATGAAGCTGTTTCGGTCTCGATGAATGCCCTTCCCGATCGCCAATTCACCGGGCGCGCTGAAGCGATCGGCGATATTATCGATCCTGGAACGCGAACGGTAAAAGTGCGCATCGTTCTTCAGAACTACGGCAACCGGATTCTGCCCGGCATGTTCGCCGCTGTCGAGTTCGGTCAACCCACCAACTCCGTCATTCTTTTGCCCCTCTCGGCAGTTGTTACCGTCGATGCGCGAAACTACGTATTTGTGAACACCTCGCCGGGCGAATTCCAACGACGCGAAGTCAACCTGGAGAATATTGGTTCTACCGATGCAATTGTATTGAAGGGAGTCTCCGCGGGTGAAAAACTCGTTACCGGAGGCGCGATGCTCCTGAAAGGCCTGAGTTTTGGTTATTAAAATTTTGTTGATAAATGGCACCCATTGTGATTTCCAATGATTAGGAAACTGCTGGGCTTTGCCCTAAACCAGCCGTTGACAACGCTGGCGCTTGCGGGATGCTTAGTGGTCATCGGCGTATGGTCGTGGATTTCGCTTCAAAAAGAGGCATATCCTGACGTCGGAGATACGAGCGTTGAAATCGTTACAACTTTTCCGGGCAAGGCTGCGGAAGAAGTGGAACAGCAGATTACCATCCCTCTTGAACGCGCGCTGAATGGCGTTCCACGTGTAATCTCCCGCCGGTCGAAAACGATATTTGGCCTTTCGGATATCTTCCTTACGTTCGAAGACGGGACAGACGATTACTGGGCGCGTCAACGCGTTCTTGAAAAACTCAACGATGCCGAGTTACCCGATGGCATTTCCCCTTCACTTGGTCCGCTTACGGGGCCGGTTGGAGAGATTTTCCGATATGTTATCGAAGCCAACGATTCTTATACCCCGATGGACCTGCGGACGATCCAGGATTGGGTGGTAATCCCCAAAATGCTTCAAGTGCCCGGTGTGGCCGATGTTGTCAATTTCGGCGGCCTCGTAAAACAATACCACGTCATCACCTCTCCCGATAAACTTTTCCGATATAATCTCACGCTCCAATATGTGATCGATGCAATCTCCGCAAATAATGTCAACACGGGCGGAAGCATAATCAACCGTGGAGAACAGGGATTCGTCGTGCGGCAGGTTGGCGCCATCCATACAATTGCCGATATAGAAAATATTGTTGTTTCGGCTACGAATGGCATACCGATTCTGGTCAAAAAC
>DATGFY010000113.1:0-3082 GCA_035308785.1 Bacteroidota bacterium
AGAACGGCGCGGTCATCTCTGAATGTGAAATGGGCGCCAAGCCCGATGCAATGAATTTCCCGCGACGCAACCGCATTGTGAGCGGCTTATCTCTCGGCACAATCATCGTGGAAACAACGGCAAATGGCGGAGCGATGATTACTGCGACAACAGCTCTTGATCAGGATAGAGAAGTCTTCGCCGTCCCGAGTTTGGCGAACGGAAAGAAAGCATCGGGATGCAATCAGCTTATCAAGACCGGCCGCGCCAAGCTCGTCGAAACGATCGACGATGTGATCGCAGAGCTTGAAGTAAAACTTCGGCCTGTCCTTAAGGGCAGCCGAGCGGTTCCGGTGAAGCCGCCACCCGCGCTCTCGTTGTTCGAAAAAAGCATTTACGACTTATTGGTCGATAATCCACAGCATATCGATGCAATCTCGGAGCAGGCGCAACTTTCGACCGCAGATACGCTCGTTAATTTGCTGAACTTGGAATTCAAAGGCATCGTGCGCCAAATGCCCGGAAAAATGTTTGTACGAATCGAATGACCGGCGCCATTAATATCTGCCCTGTCTTTTGTTCGTACTCAGCGTTATGATCACTGTTGGAAATATTACTGTCGATGAGGATATCGCCTCCGCCCCGTTCGCATGCGATCTCAAAAAGTGCCACGGAGCATGCTGTACCATGGCCGGGGGCCGCGGCGCGCCGCTTGAGGACTCCGAGGTCGAGCAGATCATGAAGGCCGTCCCTATTGCTAAAGAATACCTTTCCAAAGAACATCTCGCCGTTCTTGAATCCGATGGATGCGTCGAGGGGGAAGCGGGCGACTACACGACCGTTTGTGTCGATAATCGTGCCTGCGTCTTCGTCTATTACTCCGAAGGCATAGCCCGCTGTTCGATTGAAAAAGCATATTTGGATGGCAAGTTGGGTTTCCGAAAACCGATTTCTTGCCATCTCTATCCAATCCGTGTCGCTGAATTCGATAAACAGCGGATTTATTACCAACGGATCAGCGAATGCAGTCCGGGCCGATCGAAAGGCAAGCGCGATGGTACACCTCTCTATGAGTTTCTACGGGAGCCGCTGATCCGAAAATACGGCGAACAATGGTATCTCGAATTTGTAAGCAAATGCCGTGCGGCCGCTTCCGGTCTTGATCTACCTGAAGCGTCCGAGAATCGGTAAGTGTCGCAGACGATGCAAACTCTTTCTCAAAGTCTCCATCTTTCCCAAAAACTGACTCCGCAGCAGGTTCAGTATCTCAAACTGTTGCAGCTCCCGATCTTTGCGTTAGAACAGCGTATCAAAGAAGAGCTTGAAACAAACGTCCTCCTTGAGGAGGATGATTCAGGCGAGGAAAATACGCAAGAGGCCGAGACGGCAGCTGAAAAGGAAGAGGCTGTCGACGGCGAAAAGACGATCGATGAGGGATACACGTTCGAAGATTACATGAACGATGAACTCTCCGGTTACAAAGCACCGACATCCGCTCCCGACGATGAAGACCGCGAGGAGATACCGATGCCGGACGAGGTCTCGTTATCGCAGCATCTTACCGAGCAACTGCGCCTCTTAAATCTCTCGCCCGACGAGGAGTTATTGGGCGAGGAAATCAACGGCAATATCGATGAAGACGGCTACCTAAGGCGCGACTTGGCGCTCATCGTTCAAGACTTGAATCTCGATCATGGTCTTCATCTGACCGTCCACGACGGGGAAGAAGTCTTGAAGAAAATTCAAAGGCTCGACCCGCCGGGAATCGGCTCGCGTGATTTGCGCGAATGCCTCCTCGTCCAATTAGAATTACGCGATGATTCTCCGCTGACGAAAAGCATCGCAATGCGGGTGCTGCGCGATCATTGGGATTTGTTCTCGATGAAGCATTACGACGAACTTCGGCGGCGGTTGAACATCGATTCCCAGCGGTTGAAGAATGTCGTAAGCCTGATTCAAAAGCTGAATCCGAAACCCGGCGAAGGCGAGTTCACTCCGCAGCAAAATTATCTTATTCCCGATTTCCTCGTCGAGCGAGACGGCGAAGATTTTATCATCCAGCTCAACGAACGCGGCGTGCCGCCCCTGCGTGTAAATAAGCGTTACAAGGAAATCATGGCGAAGCGAAAAACAAACGGCGCAAACACCGATGTGCGTGACTTTGTTAAGAAGCAGTTCGATGCCGCTAAGTGGTTTATCGCCTCCATTCATCAGCGCCGGGAAACGATGATGAAGGTCATGCAAACGATTGTTGATCTCCAGCGCACGTTTTTCGAAACGGGTGAGAATCTGAAACCGATGATCTACAAAGATATCGCCGATATCATCGGGATGGATATCTCGACGATTAGCCGCGTGGTGAACGGCAAGTATGTCCAGTGCGAATACGGCGTGTTTGAATTGCGCCATTTCTTCAGCGATTCAATTCGTACAGTGACCGGCGAAGAAATCTCAAACAAGGAAGTCAAGAAGATCATCCAGGAGATTATCGAAAAAGAAAACTCTGACCATCCGATGAGCGACGACCGGATAGCCGAAATGCTCCGTGGCGATGGGATGAATATCGCCCGTAGAACCGTTGCAAAATACCGCGAAGCGCTCGGGATTCCCGTGGCGCGTTTACGCAAATCCGTTTAACATACAAGACCAAAAACGTATGAGTTCACTCATTCATGCAACTACTGTCATCGGCATTTGCCGGAACGGAGAAGCCGTCATCGGATCGGACGGTCAGGTGACCGTCGGCGCTACCGTGATGAAACGCAACGCGAGAAAGGTGCGGAAGATCTATAACGATTCCGTGCTCGCCGGGTTCGCCGGCGCCGCCGCCGATGCTTTTACGCTATTCGAGCGATTCGAAGACAAACTGCAGCAATACCACGGCAACCTTCAGCGTTCGGCCGTTGAGTTGGCAAAAATGTGGAGGACAGACAAGTATCTGAGACAATTGGAAGCGCTTCTGGCCGTCCTTAATAAAGAGCAAGCATTAGTTATTTCGGGAACGGGCGAGATCATTGAGCCGGAAGATGGCATCGTTGCCATCGGATCCGGTGGAAATTATGCCCTCGCCGCATCGCGCATGCTGCTCAAGCATACAAAGCTC
>DATGFY010000114.1:0-5435 GCA_035308785.1 Bacteroidota bacterium
CCGCGTAAATATACCGTCAGCCTCATTCAGATGTCGATGGCTCCAGAACCCAAAGCGAACCTCGATCGCGCGCTCGGCAAAATCCGCGAAGCCGCGAAAAAAGGCGCGCAGGTCGTGTGCCTGCCCGAGTTGTTCACCGCGCAATACTTCTGCCAGCGCGAAGACGCGAAGTATTTCGATCTCGCCGAAACCGTTCCCGGCCCAACGACCGATGCCATCGGCGCGATTGCCAAAGAACTCAAGATTGTCGTCATTACGCCGTTCTTCGAACGCCGCGCGGCTGGCATCTACCATAACAGCGCTGCCATCATCGAAACCGATGGCTCCATCGCCGCGCTCTACCGCAAAATGCACATCCCCGATGACCCGTCGTATTACGAAAAATTTTACTTCACTCCGGGCGATCTCGGCTTCAAAGCCGTTGAGACGAACTACGGTTCCATCTCAACATTAATCTGCTGGGACCAGTGGTACCCCGAAGGCGCGCGCATTAGTTCGCTCCTCGGCGCAAGCATGTTGTTTTACCCGACTGCCATCGGCTGGCACCCGCACGAAAAAGCGCAATACGGCAAAGCCCAGCGCGAAGCGTGGCAAACCGTGCAACGCGGACATGCTATCGCCAACGGTGTCTATCTCGCCGCAGTCAACCGCATCGGCACCGAAAAACTCTCACCCGATTCTCCCGGCATCGAATTTTGGGGCTCGTCGTTCATTGCCGATCCGCAAGGCGTCGTCATTGCTGAAGCGTCTGTTGACAAAGAAGAAATCCTCGTCGCCGAAATCGATCTCGCCCATCTCGAAGACGTCCGCCGCAACTGGCCGTTCCTCCGCGATCGCCGCATCGATGCCTACGCCGGAATTCAATCCCGCTTCCTCGACGATGAAAAATGGTAACGCGACGAAATAATCAATTGTTAGACTTGTCATCCTGAGCGAAGCGAAGGATCTCCCACGCCTGTCTCACCTGTTACGCACGTAGATTCTTCGCTTCGCTCAGAATGACAGATAACCCTCGACTTGAAATTCAATCGCTTTGAACATCAACTCCCCATACTACCGCTTCCCCGCCGAATGGGAAAACCACGAAGCTACGTGGCTCGCATGGCCTCACCACAGCGCCGATTGGCCGGGGAAGTTTGCCGCCATTCCGTGGGTATTCGGAGAAATTGCGCGACATATCGTTGCCGGTGAAATGCTTCACCTCATTGTGTCCGACCGCGCGCACGAACTAAAGGCGCGCCGCGTGCTGGAAAAAATCGGCGTTGATCTTTCCCGCATCCGTTTCTTCCGCATCCCCACCGATCGAGGATGGATGCGCGATTCCGGACCGATGTTCGTTCAATCACAGAAGCGTAAGACGTCAATTCTGCGCTTTCAATTTAACGGCTGGGCGAAGTATTCTAACTGGCACAAAGACAATGAAACTTCGACGAAGGCATCAAAAACTCTTAAACTGCCCCTCACACGCGTAACAAATAATGGCCACAACATCGTCCTCGAAGGCGGCAGCATCGATCTCAATGGCTCAGGCACGTTGATCACAACGGAAGAATGCCTTCTCGACCCGAAAGTCCAGGCCCGCAATCCCGGATTCTCCGCAGCCGATTATGAAGAGGTCTTCCGCACCTATCTCGGCGCATCGAACGTCCTCTGGCTCGGAAACGGCGTTGCCGGCGATGATACGCACGGACATATCGACGACTTGTGCCGCTTCGTCAACAAAACGACGGTCGTATTGTGCGAGGAAAAGAACCCGCTCGATTTGAACTACATGCCGCTGAAAGAAAACCGCGAACGCCTGCGCTCGATGAAACTTGAAACCGGCTCATCGATTGAGGTCGTCTCCATCCCCATGCCCGCGCCGGTCGTTTTTGAAGGTCGCCGACTGCCGGCAAGCTATGCGAATTTCTATTTCACGAATTCCTGCCTCCTCGTACCGACCTTCAACGACCCGAACGATCGGATCGCGCTTGGCATCCTTGCCGAGCTCGTGACGGATCGTCCCGTCATCGGCATTTCTGCAACCGATCTTATCTGGGGCTTAGGAACAATTCACTGCCTCACGCAGCAGCAACCGGCGGTATGAACACAGCGTTCCATAAATTGATTGAATCCCCGATGAAAGTGATTGCGGCCGCGATCATCGCTTCCATCGTTCTCGGATTCATCGATTACATCACGACTCCTCAGGTCACCTTCTCGGTATTTTATTTCGTCTTCGTGGCATTTACGACGTGGTACACGGGCAGGGCCGGTGGGTTCACTGTTTCTGCTTGCGCTTCCATCATTTGGATCATCGTCGATATCAAATCCGGCGAGAGGTATTCCAGCATAATCGTTCCGGCGTGGAATACCTTCGCCCGGTTCGCAACATTTGCCTTCGTCGTACTCCTCCTTGTCCGTTTGCGCGAACTCGCCTCCACGCTCGAACGGCGCGTCGATGAGCGCACAGCCGCCCTCAGCGCCGAAGTTGCAGAACGAAAACTCGCCGAAGAGCGCCTCCGCGGGACCCAGGAATTCCTTGCGCGTCTCCTCGAGCACTCCCCGGCGCCTATTTTTGTCGCCTCCGTCGATCATCGGGTGAAATTGATAAACACCGCATACGAACGCGCCTTCCATCTCGAACGCGAAACGATCATCGGGAAGCTTGTGCGTGAGGTGTTTCCGGAGGAAACCGCGAGCGCTTTCGAGGCGCAAAACAAGGAAGTTCTGCGTACGCTTCGGGCCGGTACCTTCGAGACCACAATTCAATTCCCTGATGGGCCGCGGTTTTTCCGCGCTGTAAAATTTCCATTGTTCCGTGCCGATGGCGAACTGGATGGCATCGGCGGCTTCTCGTTCGATATCACGAACGAACGCAAGATTGCTGATGCT
Source organism: Bacteroidota bacterium (assembly GCA_035308785.1). Taxonomy (GTDB): domain Bacteria; phylum Bacteroidota; class Ignavibacteria; order UBA10030; family SZUA-254; genus DATGFY01. The sequence goes on from DATGFY010000114.1 coordinate 2,875, forward strand.
CTGGAGGCAAATGAACGCAATCTCCAGGCGGTGTTCGATAACGCCCACGACGCCTTCGTGTTGTTCGACGACGCCGGTACGATCCTCAAATTCAATGGCGCAGCCTTGAAACTTCTCGGGAATTCGCGCGAAGACTTGGCGAACAGATCGCTGTTCACACTGCCGCAGGTCCCGCCGCCCCAGGGGTGGAGCGCAATCATGAAAGGCGGAACATACTCCGGCGAACTAACGCTGCGGCGCGGGGATGGTTCATTTGTCGAAACGGAATGTAGAATAGCCGCCAATATCCTCCCCGGCGTTCACCTTGCAGCGTTCGATAATATCGCCGAACGCAAAGCCGCGGAACGCGCGCTCCAACTCAGCGAAAAACGCTCGCGCACATTGATCGAGAATAATACCGATTTTGTCTGCTTGGCAACCCGCGAGGGACAGATCAAATATGTAAGCCCGTCGGTGACACGGAGCTTCGGCTATACGCCCCAAGAACTTGCCGACCGGTTCGTGTTCGATTACATCCATCCCGACGATCTCCCCTTGCTCCAGAATATGCTCGCCGGAATCCTGGCGCAGTCGGGCGCTACGCTCCGGTGCCAATTTCGCGTCCGGCATACGAACGGTTCCTATCTGTGGCTCGATGTCTCCGCGATGAATATGACCGAGGATCCCGATCTCCGCTCGATCATCTTTAATGCGCGCGATATCACCGAACGCAAACGCGATCTCGAAGAACTCCAGCGCGCACATGAACACCTTCTCACCGTCTCGACCCGCCTTGAATCGATCCGCGAAGAAGAAAAATCCCGCATCGCCATCGAGATCCACGATGAATTCGGCCAGGTGCTGACGGCATTGAAAATGGATCTTGCCTATATCGTCCGCACCCTCGCGCGTACCGGCGATGCCCAGCACGAACATACCATTGTGAAGCTCAACTCGATGTCGAAGATCATTGATTCGACGGTCGATCGCGTTCGCCAGATTGCCACCAACCTGCGCCCGGAAACGCTCGACGACATGGGCTTGGTCGGGGCCACCGCCGATTATGCAAAAGAATTTGAACTTCGCACAGGGATTATCTGTACCACCTCTCTTCCTTCGGATCCGGTAATTGTTGCACCCGACCGGGCCACCGCATTGTTCCGCGTGGTGCAAGAAGCGTTGACTAATGCCGCTCGCCACGCGCACGCTACCACGGTCGCCATCGAACTCAAACACGAGAGCGGATCTTTTTCCCTGGAAATTCGCGATGACGGAACCGGAATTACCGAGGATCAAGCGGCAGGCGTGAAATCGATTGGAATCGTCGGAATGAAAGAACGCGCTATGCTTTTCGGCGGCTCGTTCGCCATCAAAGGCAGGCCGGGGAAAGGGACCACCGTCCGTGTCACGATTCCGGACATTATCGAAATCGGGCAGAAATGATCCGCGTGTTCATCGCCGATGACCATGCACTCATCCGGGAAGGATTGCGCACGCTCTTGCTCGATGAACAAGATATCAAGATTATCGGAGAGGCAAACTCAGGCCTCGATGTTGTTGCGGAAATCGAACGCCTCCGGCCCGACATCGCCATCCTCGATATCACTCTGCCCGGACGAAGCGGCCTCGATTTGCTCAAGGACATCGCCCGCTTCGAACCGCGGATTCCCGTCTTGTTTCTTACCATGCACCCCGAGCGACGTTACGCGCTGAGAGCGTTTCGTTCCGGTGCCGCCGGTTATTTAACCAAGGAGAGCGCACCCGATGAGCTGGTGCGCGCCATCCGCAAAATCATCGGCGGCGGCAGGTACGTTACGCCAAAATTTTCTGAGCATCTTACGTTCGATCTCCAAGCTCCGGCAGAGCGCCCACCCCACGAAACTCTCTCCGACCGGGAATTCCAGGTGCTCCTTGGCATTGCTACCGGCCGTCCAACCAAGGATGTTGCCGCTGAACTCTCCGTAAGTGAAGCTACCGTCTATACTTATCGTGAACGACTCCTAAAAAAAATGGGCTTGAAATCCTCCACGGAATTCACGCGGTACTGCCTTGAACATGGATTGATTGAATAAGGGGGAAGAATTAGAGAGAGGGGCTTGTAGGTGTTTGTCCTACAAGAGAATCATAATTTCCATTACACGAAAACCGCCGGTAACGCTGTATATTGAATTGGACAAAATGCGGACCGCTCACAAGTCCTGTTTTGTCCGGTTCCCTGAAATTGCGCCCGGTGAACGGAACACAGTTATGCACACGTAACGGCATGGCGGCCTTCAATTCCTTGAGTGTGTTCCTGGGTCGGTGTTGAGTGGAACACCGTCCCCGCCGGGAGCAATTCTTACCGAGTCGTTTTCGCCAGCCGCTTCTTCCAAACCCTAATCGCCCGATCTACCTCCTTAGGCGATGTTGATCCCGAAGATTTTTTTAATGCCAGAGATGCGCGAACGTTCAAGACGTTATATACGTCGTTCGTAAACTTCAGTGAGTATTTCCGGTATATGTTGAGGGTAAGCTCATTGAGGGAAAGATGTTTCTCCACGCAGTGTCGCACGATCGACCCTACGATCGCATGCGCCTCGCGG
>DATGFY010000115.1:0-1578 GCA_035308785.1 Bacteroidota bacterium
AGGGCGAGAAAAACTTCGCGCGTATCAGGGACATCGCTCGGAATCGATCCATAATGCTTCGCGGAATAACCGACTGCGAGCTGGAGCCAATTCGGGTAATGCGATTGCCAATCGGGAGGAAGGAGGTTCCACACATCGGCCGTCCACCAAAATGTTTGGCCTTCGTAATCATCGAACGCAGTGCGCGTTTGACCCGGAATATTTCCTTTGCCGAGGAACGACGAAGGAATGTACGACCATTTCTCGTGGAAATTTTGCAACACCGGCACATGCTTCTGTGCAAAAAAGTATGCAGCACCGGCAATATCTGCATATGCGTCGGTAGGAGAGAATCCCCATTTAGTGGAAAATCCATCCTCCGTCTCGACGTAGAGTTGATAGGTAAGACCCATGACGGCACCCCAATCGCTTGCGGCCTCATCGCTCAACCCCGATTCGAGCAATGTCTCCCGGCTAAAATAGCCGATCATGTAGGCGCCGTAAAAGTGACCGAACTTATCCACCTGGAGGTCTATCGGCCAATCTTCCTGAAAATGGAATGGGCCGCGATCGGCGCTCCACCATGCGTGAAGTTGATAGATGTGCAGAGCAACGATTGCCCCCGCAAAGGTACCCATTGTCGCGAGGAAAGGTACAGTTTTAATCTCGGAAGAGAGCGGAGGGACATGACCATCGAATGTTGTGCGTGTATATGAACCCCACCGCATGATATCCACACTATCAATCGCAGTGTTGGATTGATCGGATGGGGTCGGTGGAGTAGATAATCCGCTAAATGCAGCGTCTAATTTCCGCTCCCACAATAAACCGTTCTGATCTAATGCGTTTACCCGGGAAGCGGAACGGAATTCTGGATTGGAGCCGGCTTGAAGAGAAGAGAAACTTTTTGTTGGAGATTGGCCGAAAGCGGGAACTGCGATACAAAATAATATGAAAGCATAGAAATGGAATTTGATCATACTAAGGTTTTTCAACCTTTTTCATTACAATCAGGCCTTCTTTGACGATCTCCTTAAGATGGGGTAGGACGGCATGGACTTGGGATTCTTCGTCGATAAACACGACCATCACCGGCTGTTCATCGATATTGCCAATTTTTTTTGGAAGATGGAGATGATGTTTTGCACCGAAACCCATCGTGGCAGCAAACACCGATGCGCCCTTAATATGGTGGTGCATCAAGTAGCGCATGATGTATTCGAGCGTATTTTGCCCTTCATGAAGGTCGTCGGAATCAAGGAAAATGGTGACTTCGAGCATAAGATTGCGCTAATTAGTGATTGTCTCTTAACAAAGGAACCGAACTAATATATGAAAAACTGAGAAAAGATTCGTTGGGATGGAGGTTTTAAGGTAGGATATTAAAATTAATGAAGCAGCTTACAATAATTCCGTAGAAATTCTCTGAGAACGATTCCGGCGCACTCTGAAACTCGCCCAGGATAATCTTCTGACTGTATTGGCGATGTTTGTAGATCAATCCTCCATCGAACGCAAGAAATTTTGAAGGAGAATACTCGATGCCGCTTTCGAGGTGATAGGTTTGCCCGTTGTATCCCGAGTTAAAACCGTTGAGGA
>DATGFY010000116.1:0-5575 GCA_035308785.1 Bacteroidota bacterium
AGCTGTTCAGAGTCGTTGGTATAAAAGAAAATGTGTTTGCGCACCGGCCCGCTGAGATTTTTCGTATCGAAGGTAATGGTAAGGGAAAGCGAATCACCGCTCGCGGCAACATTGGATGACGGCTTGGCCAGCGTGCATCCGCAGGAAGTGGTGATCGAATCGATCCTCAGCGAATCCGTCCCTGTATTCTTGAAGACCACTCTGCGCGTAACCACAACGCCTTCATTAATGATTCCGAGATCGTAATGAGTTCCGCCGACAACTTCTAATTTCGGTTGCGCGAGAGAAAGGACAACGGAGGAACATAGGAAAACAATGAAGAGGAATATGCGACGGCGAAGCGTCATGAGAGAGCGGGGCCGACGGGACTCGAACCCGCGACCTTCTGCGTGACAGGCAGACGTTCTAACCAAACTGAACTACGACCCCAATAATATTGCCGATTTTTGATTGAAAAGCCATAATTGACAATCAGCACATCGATAATGGACTAAAAATATAGTGATTTTGAAGGGGATTTCCAATAGGGAAGTTTAGCGGGTGTTCCTTGCCGCACCGTGGGCGGGTTTCAAGATCGGATCAGGGAATGCGCCTGCACCCTGCGGAATCACGAGAACTTTGCCAACGCGCTTTGTACTGTCGGATAGACGTTGAAAATGATGTTCAGCCGCGTGAGGTTTACCACCTTATCGACGTTGGGACCGATGCACGCAAGCGATAAATCGCCGTTGACCCGCGCGAGCTTAATCAATACGGAGACCAGCGCGCCGAGTCCGCTGCTGTTGATATACTCCACGCCGGAAAAATCGATGACGACACGGATCTTCTTTTCTTCGATCAGTGCGATGACATGATCCCGGAGAGTAACTCGGTCATCGTCGGTGATAAAATCGCCGGACAACGCAAGGACCGTTGCGTTCTTTTCGGGATTAACCGTTATCTGCATATTCCAGATTTACAGAATGAGGATACCGGTTTTTTTGCAATATTTGTTTCAAATTTCAAGTGATCACCTCGCTGTCGCAATGAAGATAATAACAATTTGGATATACATTGTCAAACAGTCCCTGCCGAAAGGCAGATCGTTTCTTAATCCGCCGGATCCCTAGCACCTGTCTCCTAGCGCCTAACGGGTGTTACATGCTCCACCAGTAGCTAATTTTCAACAGCAAGACATTCGATGGCAGTACCTGGAATGCGTCCGTCACGTCTCCGGAAAAGGGTGTGAGGAAGTCTGTTGTCGAGCCGAACCGCGCTTGCGACCATACTAAATAGAGTGTGCTGCCGGGAGAATATTCCCACCGCAATACGACGTTGGTGTTGAACGATTGCTCGTTGAGGTCGGGATCGGTGATTTGCGACGGTTCCGTGGGAGCAACAAATGTTTTCGGGCCGACCATCTGCCGGAGGTTTGCGTAATGGACGTTTGCAAGGAAAAGCTGTCCATACACTTGCAGCGTCAGATCGCGCGTAAACGTTGTCGTATTTTGCAATGTGAAATTATACTGGCGCGAGGACCGGTCGCCGAAGATTGCATAGTCGGTTGTATTTTCTGCCCACCCTTCCTGATTGATCAGGACTCGGTAATCCGCGAAGACAGAGGTTGCCGACCACGATAACGGTCGGAACGTAACTCCGATATTTCCGTCGGAGAGCCGCCCCTGTTTTTCATCCCAATCGTACTCGCCATACACACTGAAGACAACCGGGTTGCGGTTATCGGTGTAGAACGATGCGTTGGATGTATACGTATGCGGTTTCGCATAGAGGCCGTGCCCGCGCGATTCGCGCTCATCGTAGAGCCCGTACGCGCCTTGAAAGTTGACGTTGAACCCCCAGTAGTTGAGGAACAATCCGTTGCCGCTCAGGCCGAAATCGCGGAAGAGATCTGCGCCTTCGAAGTTCCACCGGTTATGCACGAACGATGAAATCGATCCGTTGCGGAGCACGTCGCCGGGCTGGTCTTCTTTGTACGTAAGCGTCTCCAACGTGCCGCGGTCATCGGGACTGAAGAAGAATCCCGCGTCATCGATGTAATAATCGATCGATGTAAAATCGGCGTCAATTGACCAGAGCCAGTGCGTTGCAGCAGATCGTGAGAACTGAAACTTTCCCGCGGAGCCGCCAACGCGTGCGGTGTCGGTTGGATCGGTTGTGCGTGAGAGGGCAAGAAAGGCATACGCCTGATAATTATTGTGATCCAAATTGATTGTCGCATCGAACCCGTTGGTCAGCGCGGGGTAACGGGTGTCTTTCGATGTGAGCGTCGTGATCATCCCGATGTTCGAGTTGTCCAAAATGTCTTGTTTGAGACGGACGACATCGTAGTTCGCGAATGGTTCGAGCATCTCGGTCACTTTCTTACCGGTGGAATCTACCACCACGGCGTCTTCTTCTTTCGTCGTCGCCTCCAATACGCCGACAGAGAGCCCGCTGCTTGTTTTCCCCGTCAGTTTTGCTGCCCCAAGAATCGTCACCGCTGATGGGAGCGATTCGATGTAGCCGCCTTTGGTATCGACCTCAAACGGCGAGATGGCGCGGCCGATTCTCCGGGAATAGAACATGCCGGGCCCGAGGTTATCGCCGAATGTCGTGAAATGCAGTATCTGCGTGCCTTCGATGAAGAACGGCCGCTTCTCAGGGTAGAACGTCTCGTAGGTCGAAAGGTTCAGCACCGCGGGGTCGGCTTCCACCTGGCCGAAATCCGGATTGATCGTGGCGTCGAGTGTGAAGTTGCTCGACACGCCGTACTTAATATCTGCTCCGCCGTTGCCGAACGTTTGCCCGTCTCTGGAACCGATGCCTGCGGGGACATTGTATTGTTCCTTAGTGACAAAGAACGGCAGGATAGCAAGCTGGCGCGGCGTGGGCAAATCGTGCAAGCCGACCAGATGGCCGAACTTCGAAACCAAGCCGGTTTGGCTTTTCGACGAGAACGCCCACCGGTCGTTTTCCTGCTTGCGGCTGATGTAACGGAAGAAATTTATTCCGAAGAGGTTTGCCGCGCTATCGGCGTTCGATGAGTTGTACCGCAGTACGTTGAATGGGATCTTGATCTCCGCAACCCAGCCATCGGCAACGATGCGCGTTTCGAGATTCCACACCGGGTCCCACGAGTCGTCTGAGTGGTTGCCGTCGTCGTATTCCAAAATATCGACCTTCACTCCGGCAGGATTGAACGCGAACTGGTACGCCGTTTGGTGGTCGTGGTACGAATCGATAAAGATGTAACCGTAATCCGATTCGACTTGATCGTCGCGGCGGGAGAGGCGGGCAACGATCTTATCCGGCTCTTTATCATAAAATTTGCAGCCGAAATACAGCGCGTCGTTATCGTATAGCACGCGGATCTCCGTGCGCTCGGATTCAGGCTGGCCCTCGGACGGATCGCGCTGGGTGAACCCGGTCGCCGGCGTGGCTAAGCTCCACACGCTGTCATCCAGCACGCCGTCGATCTTCGGCGGCGTAGAAACGCGCACTGCGGTAACAGATTTCTGGCTGTCGCCTGCGAAGGCGAACTGCGCCGAGACCAGAACGGCGAGTATTGCGGAGACGAGGGATTTCAGCAATTTCTTCTGACAGAAGTACGATGATCTACATAAATTAACGATTTCGAACGAACAAAGTTACGCAAAGGGTGGGGAAAAGACAAGTAAGAGCAGTGAATGGTGGACAGTTCTAAAACAAAAGTGTCATCCCGTGATGCTTTTGCACGGGATCCAGAGTTTCTTTCTTCTCTCATTCCGGCCCCATAGTCATTGCGAGCAAAATGCGGAGGGCGTGAAGCGAAGCAATCCCCTTCTGCTGGTTAGCGCTCCGATGGGTGTCAATCCCCTTACGATTGCGCCCTCTCCTCGTAGGAGAGGGTTGGGTGAGGTCAGAGCTTTGCACTCGGACGAGTAACTCACCCCCTTGCCCCCTCTCTTTCGAAGAGAGGGGGATATGCCTCGCAAATTTGATTTCCCTCCGTAACTTCGTACTTTCAAAGAATGGACACCGAGCGCACACGGCTCATCGAAAAATTCGTGAAAACCCGGCATCTTTCCGTGCCGGAGCGGGAAATCGTGGGCGCAATCGATGCAAAAGAAATTATTGATATCGTCACGCGGATAGTTCAATCGGAGGGCAAATATCCCGCCCACTTTGACCCGGAGAAGGGCTTCCACGGCACCGTTCTGTACCGGGAAGGCGGCAAATACATCGTGCGGACGAAGGTCGAGAGCGGCGTGGTGCAATTTGGTGAAATTGAGCGTAGAATCTATGAATCGCTAACCGATGCCGTGACCTACACAGTATCGAAAATCTTTTCTACACAACTTGATGGAGTACCCGTACGATGGTAATGATAATATATGGGATTGTGTTGGTGATTTCTACGGGGTATATCTTGTACGTTACCGTCCGGAGTCTCCAGACCGGCGAGTCGTCTCTCCGCTTTCGCAAAGTCCGGCGGGACGAGCACCCATTTATTTATTGGTACAATATCATCCTCCCGCTGATCATGCTGATATTGGTGTGGGTGTGGATTGTGGTGGAGAATGTGACCCGGGTGGTGAAGAAATGAGCAGCGGTGTTTTTGTAGCCGCTGCGGACTGCGTCTACCAAGGAAAAATTCCACGTGCGGTCGGATCTTTCGACCCGACCGATCCCTACCCCTCTCCTCAAATATGTAACGCCATCTTAAACACCACATTCCTCGGCTCTTCATAACTTGCTCCGCTGAAGTACGCTCCCTTGATCAAATGCAGATGATTGAGAACGTTCGTTACATACAACGAAGGCGTCAAGGTTGTACCACCGTGCAGCCGGAAAGAATATCCTCCCGCAATATCGAAGATCGTTGAAGGCGACGTGTGATTATTCGTATTGAAATCGAACAAGCCCGTGCCGTACGGATAAATGCCCGCCCCGTTCGTCAGCCCCGAACCGTAAATTGCGGTAAGGTTAGCGTACCAATCCGCGGGCTGGTAGTTGATCGAGCCGACAATGGAAAGCCGTTGATCGTGATCGAGATCCGTTCCGTTGAGATCGCTTCCCGCCAGTCCGGTAAATCCGCCATAGACATTGCCCGTGCCGTAGGCATGGTTGAGCGATGTGTTCACGTATCCGGAAAACGGCGTCGAAGGATCGCTGAACGTGAGCCCGATTTCAATGCCCTGCACCCTGACCGTATCGATGTTCACCGGCGTCTTGATGGCGCTTGAGCCGATTGTTTCATCATCGACTCCCGGCGTGCTCAGCTTATAGTAGTATGCCACCTTTGCCTTCAAACCAAAATCGAACGTGCGGAGGTATGCTACTTCGTAGAGGTTGTCCTTCTCAGGCAGAGTCGGCGTGCTTGCCGTGGCAGCGTTCGATGCGATCGTACGGAGGCCTTCGATATTCGTCGGCAGGAAGATGCGGTCATAACAGATATAGGCGGAATTTGCCTCGTCGATCAGAAAATTCCATTTGATGCGCGGGCTCCACTGCGTTTGCAGCGGAACATCGGGCGCGAGGTGCTGGTCGTACCGCAGACCCGCGTCGATCCGCGTCCATTCCGCCGGGTGCCATTCGAACTGGCCAAAGACCCCGA
>DATGFY010000117.1:0-1677 GCA_035308785.1 Bacteroidota bacterium
TGGAACGGCGATGTTTCTGTGCTGCGCTATTTCGTCGATCCGACCGATGCCGAAGTGTTTCGTTTTACGCGTGCGGCAATCAATAATTCCAAATCGCTGCTCGATACGATCTCCGGCGAGCGGAGAAACTTTGCATGTGCCGGAATTCTGTTCGATGAGTTTGCGAAAACCATTACCTATGTGAACGATCCGAAGAAGAGCCAGGATAATGTTCAATATCCGGCCGAAACGCTCCATCTCCATGGCGGCGACTGCGACGATTTCAGCGTTGCGTATGCGGCGTTGCTGTCGAGCATTGGCATATCGGTTGCGTTTGTCGATGTCGTTCCTCCGGATCACCCCGATAGCTCGCATATCTATATGCTGTTCGATTCCGGCATCAGCGCGGACCGCTCGGGTGCCATCAGCGGCAATCCGAAACGCATCGTCGTCCGGAAGAATGAGCACGGCGATGAGACCGTCTGGATCCCCGTTGAACCTACCGCGATTACGCACGGATTTGCAGAGGCATGGAACACCGGCGCGAACGAATATTATCAGGATGTCGAATTGCACCTCGGCTTTGCCAAGGGCTGGGTGAAGGTCGTTGATTTACAGATTATGCAGTAACCGGTTTTTTTGGAAAGGAAATGATATGAAACGAATTCTCTTGACTTCTCTTGCGCTGTTGTTAATTCATCTGTTTTCGATTGCGGGCTTTAGAATCACTGCGTTAAAAGGCGATGTCAGCGTGCGGCGGGGCATGAGCGAACAGTGGGTCGAGGCCGCGAAAGGCGATGTCTTGAAACCCGAAGACTCGATTCGTCTCGGCAAGAAGGCCTCCGCTACGCTCCTCACCGATTCGGACAACCGTCTGACGCTCCCCGAAATGGTGATCATCGATCTTTCCGATCTCCGCGATCTGACGCAGGATGAACTGATGCTGACACTGACGATGGAGCGCGTACGTTCCATTCCCGATCGTTCGCACGATGGCGATTTTTCGATCCCGCGCACAACAACGATTCACGGCGCGAACCGCGATGCCAGCGCGTCAACCGAACTTCTTCCCTCCGGCGACGGGACATTGGAGCTGAACGGCGTTAAGGTGCTTTATTCGCACGGCTACTATGCGACGAGCATCATCCGCTCGAAGCAAGTCTTCCGGCTCGATCCTTCGACCGAAAAGCGGTTCGATGCGCGCATGCTCGTTGCGAGCGCGCTTGAAAAAGCAAAGCTTCCCGAAGAAGCTCTCACCGAGTACACGGATATTTCCCACGGGACACTCTCACAACCGGACCGCTCGCGGGTCGATGCGGAAATATCCCGCTTGCGGAAGGAACTCCACTAACGGCTGCGAAGGGAAATTCGGTTCTTGATGCTCCAAAGAGAAGATTCCGCTTTTCTAAGGAGCCAAATCCAAGCCCCCAAGTTGACGCAAAACACACAGTTGGCGATTGATCCATTTCAGGTCTTGCGTTCATTCCGAATAATGTGTAAAATATAGCCCGATGAAGAACTTCCAATCCAAAGCGCATTTTATGATTATTAGATGGCATTTCGCGGGTGAGAGTTTTCTTGTCATTGCGATTGCCGCCTTATCGTTGCAGTGGGGTTGCAGGGATACATCTGTTGCAAACGGCTCAGTGTTCCAGATCGATTCGAAGGTCAATCTCTCCGTGAAGGAGATTCTCGGTG
>DATGFY010000118.1:0-5059 GCA_035308785.1 Bacteroidota bacterium
ATTCGGACAGCGAGTTGATGGTGCGCCAAATCCAGGGCACATACCGCGTGCGCGATGCAAACTTGAAAACGTATTATGCTCGCGCAATCGAACAGATCCGGTCTGCGGCGTATCAATTCACCATCGTGCATGTCGATCGGAGCAAGAACAAGGAAGCCGATCGGCTCGCCAACGAAGCGATCGACGGCAAAGATGCGGTCGTTATATCATAAGCAAAGAACGTAGATTCCCGACAAAAACATTCGGGAATGACAAAGTCGATTTTTTTACATCGAACAGAACAAAACAGCTCGCGCCGGGCAATCGCTGCGATGAAAGATGCGCAGAGGAAAGTCCGAACTCCATAGGACAGGGTACCTCCTAACCGAAGGGTGGCGGGATGCGCAAGCGCCCGCCAACGGAAAGTGTCACAGAAACGCAGACCGTCGGCTTCGATTCCCCCGGGGATTGAAAACCGATAAGGGTGAAACGGCGGGGTAAGAGCCCACCGGTTCCTATCGCAAGACTGGAACCCGACAAACCCTACCCGGAGCAAGACCAAGTAAGCATCGGCGTTTCGCGTGCTGCGGAACGGCAGGCTGTCCGCCTGGTAACGATGCGGGTCGGTCGCTAGATCTCTCCCGTGAGGGAGAAACCAGAGAAATGATTGCCATCCTGGGAGATTCGTCTCTCGGGAAACAAAATTCGGCTTACAGGCGCGGGCTCTTTTCTTCTGTTCATGTTCGATTGCGCGATAGCGAATCGCGCGATCTTAGCCGCCACGCGGCCAAGTTTTTTTTATACCTTATACTGTGAATGACAAAACGACAATATCGATGGACGCTATCTCCCGAACCCGATGAAGCATTAATTGGGCAGCTTTCCAAAGAAATAAATATCTCCGAAACGCTTGCGAAAGTGCTGGTTTCGCGGCGCATTACCACCTACGAACAGGCGAAGGAATTTTTCCGCCCCCAGTTCGCGAATCTCCACGACCCGTTCCTTATGGACGGCATGGAAGCTGCCGTGCAGCGCGTCTTCAAAGCGATCGAACACAAAGAGCGCATCATGGTCTTCGGCGATTACGACGTCGATGGCACCAACAGCGCGGCAATGCTGACGCTCTTCTTCCGCCACAACGGCCTCGATACCACCTTTTACATTCCCGACAGAATCAAAGAAGGGTACGGCATATCGAACCTCGCCATTTCGCGGGCGCAGGAACTCGGCGTCACCCTTCTCATCTCCATCGATTGCGGCATTACCGCCGTCAATCAGGTTGATTACGCTCGCACGATGAAGATCGATGTCATTATCTGCGATCATCATGAGCCGGGCGAACAGATTCCCGATGCCATTGCCGTTCTCGACCCCCTGAAACCGAATTGCCACTATCCATTCAAGAATTTATGCGGATGCGGCGTGGGTTTCAAGCTAATCGAAGCGATTGCCCTCCGCCAAGGGAAGGAAGAAACCGCGTACCAATATATCGATTTCGTGACGCTTGCGACCACGGCGGATATTGTGCCGCTCGTGGGCGAGAACCGTGTCATTACGAAAATCGGTCTAGAGCAAATCAACAAATCTCCCCGCCCGGGTATCCGCGCGCTTATTCAAAGTTCCGGGGCACAAGCAACGAAGATCAATACAGGGCAGATCGTCTTCATTCTTGCCCCGCGCATTAACGCCGTTGGGCGCATGGGCGATGCCGGCCGCGCTGTGAACCTGCTGATCAACGAGGATCCTGAATCCGCCGACCAGATGGCGCAGGTACTTGAAGACGAAAACCGCAACCGCCGGAAGATCGATGAAGACACATTCTTCGAAGCGCAACACCTCGCTGAAGAGCTCATGATCGGCGATAACAATCCGGCCATCGTTTTGCACCACGAACATTGGCATCCCGGCGTTATCGGCATCGTAGCTTCGCGGCTCGTAGAGAAGTATTACCGTCCGACAATCATGTTAACAACAGTCGATGGCGTCGCCAAAGGATCGGCGCGCAGCATCGTCGGCTTCGATATTCACAACGCGCTCAAGAGAGTGGAGCACAAATTGCTGCAATTTGGCGGACATAAATACGCTGCAGGTCTTTCCGTTGCATTGGATAAGGTTGACGAATTCCGGCAGGAGTTTAATATTGTTGTCGAGCAGCTGATGTCCGAAGAAATCCGCACCCCGGAAATCAAGATCGATGCCGGGATCTCCCTGAATGAATTGACGCCGCGGTTCTTGCGCATTCTGAAAGAGTTCGCGCCGTTCGGTCCGGGCAATATGCGGCCGATCTTCCTTGCAAAGCACGTCGAGCTCGTAGGTACGCCGAAGATTGTCGGCAAAGATCACCTCCGCCTCAAAGTGCGCCAGGGGAATAATGTATTCGATTCGATTGGGTTCGGCCTCGGCGCCTTGATGCCCGAGGTCGTTGCGAACCCGAAGGGTCTCGACATTGTCTTCTCGGTCGATGAGCACCAGTGGCAGCCGCGCAACTCCGAGCCGGTGCAGGGCGATCCGTTTCCGCAGTTAAAAGTCAAAGACATCCGAAAAAGCATTCACGAGGAATAATTCTCATGTCAGGTCACTCTAAGTGGGCAACAATTAAACGCAAGAAGGCCGTCACCGATCAGAAGCGCGGGAAGGCCTTCACGCAGATCGTCAAAGAAATCACAATCGCAGCCCGCATGGGCGGCGGCGATCCGAACGGCAATCCCCGTCTCCGGCTTGCGATCGATAAAGCGAAGGCAGCGAATATGCCTGCCGATAATATCAAGCGCGGAGTCCAAAAAGGAACGGGTGAGCTCCCCGGTGTGATCTATGAGGATGTCACCTACGAGGGCTACGGCCCGGGCGGCGTTGCCATGATCGTGGAATCGGTCACGGACAACAAGAACCGCACCGTATCGGAGGTCCGAAATATGTTCGAGCGCAACAACGGCAAGCTTGGCGCATCGAATTCCGTTGCGTATATGTTCCAGCGAAAAGGCATTATCCACGTCCCAACTGCGGGACGGACGGAAGATGAAGTGATGGATATTATTCTCAATGCCGGCGCCGACGATTTGAAAACAGATCAAGATGTGTTTGAGATCGTGACATCACCGGAATCGTTCGAGAAAGTCCGCCAGGCACTCGAAGCGAAAGGCATCCCGATGGAAGATGCCGAAATCTCCATGGTGCCGGCAAACACGGTGAAGGTCGAAGGGAAAGACGCCGAGTTGGTGTTACGACTGATGGAATCGCTCGAAGACCACGATGACGTTCAGCATGTCTATGCAAACTTCGATATCGATGAAAAGGTGCTGGCAACGTATCAGGCAGGCTAATACCGGAACCCCAAAGGCCTGTCATTCTGAGCGCAGCGAAGAATCTCCCACGGTTGTCCGTTCATCTCAAGCCGAGATTCTTCGCTGCGCTCAGAATGACAATCATTTTCTTTTTCAACAGAGATTAGAAATATGGTTGTGAATCCCGGCTCATATCTATGATTATTCTCGGCATCGATCCCGGAACGCTGGCTACGGGATACGGAATTATTTCTTCCCGCAACGGGAAGTTGACCCTCATCGATTGCGGAGCGATACGGAACAATTCCGACCGGCCAATGGCATTGCGGCTTCAATCGATCTTCGAATCCCTTGGGAAAACAATCGCCAAATTCCGGCCCGATGAATGCGCCATCGAAACGGCATTCTACGGCAAGAACGCACAATCGGCATTGAAACTTGGCCAGGCGCGCGGCGTCGCAATGCTTGCGGCGATTACGAATAATGTCCCTATATCCGAATATTCTCCTCGTGAAGTGAAGAAGGCGCTCGTAGGCAACGGCGCCGCCTCGAAACAGCAGGTGCAATACATGATCCATTCCATTCTTGCTATGAAGAACGGTTCAACCCGGTTCGACGTCACCGACGCGCTCGCCGTTGCGGTCTGCCATCTCCACCGCATGCGCACGCCGAAGAAATCGTACACGAACTGGAAATCGTTCGTCGCAGCGCATCCCCAACGCGTTTCTTCCAATCGTAAGCAATGATTGCATTTCTCCAGGGAACAATAGTCGAACGGACGCCAACGGAGATTGTCATCGATGTCAACGGCGTCGGATATTCGGTCAGCGTATCGCTCTCCACTTCGCATGCCCTGGAAAGCCACGGCAATGAAGTCAAGATCCTCACCTACCTCCATGTCCGTGAGGACCTTATGCAACTCTACGGGTTCGCGACGGAATCCGAGCGGCAATTGTTCCGCATGTTGATTTCGATAACCGGCATCGGTCCCAAAATGGCGCAAGGGATCCTATCGGGACTCAGTCCCGTAGAGTTCCGCGAGGCGGTCGCGACGGGAAACATCCTCTCGCTGACCTCAATCTCCGGTGTCGGAAGAAAGACGGCGGAACGTCTTATCATCGAGCTTCGCGATAAGATCGGCAAAGGCGAAGATGCTCATGCGGATACTCCCGCCGGCTCTCTGCAGATGAAACTCCGCGCCGAAGCGATTATCGCCTTGATGTCGTTGGGCTACACGCGCCTCAGCGCCGAAAAAGCGCTCCGCGCTGTCCTCAGCGAAACCGCATCCCGCGACCTCTCGCTTGAAGAACTCATCAAGACTGCGTTGCGGCATGCGGGATCGAGAACGTAAGAGCGGTTGACAGTTCACAGTTTACAGTTGATAGGCAAACCATTTCAATTTTCGTTTTGAAAGACTGTGAACTGTAAACTGTCAACTATGAACTCGATTTTGACCACCGCTGACTGCTTTTTAAGGTAAATCTCTTTACATTAATAGAGTTACAACTACAAACGTGCCCCGCAAATCCCAACATACCGAACCGGAACAGCAGCAGACCGAGGCGGAGATCGAACATTCTCTTCGGCCGCTGCAGTTTGCGGATTTCGTTGGGCAGCGGAAGATTGTCGATAACCTGAATATCTTTATCGAAGCGGCGCGCAAACGCGGCGAACCGCTCGATCACGTGCTCCTCACCGGCCCGCCGGGGCTCGGCAAGACTACGCTCGCCTACATCATCGCTCATGCGATGCACGCCAATATCAAAATTACGAGCGGCCCGGCCATCGATAAGCCGTAT
>DATGFY010000119.1:0-3075 GCA_035308785.1 Bacteroidota bacterium
CGATGCCATCCTGGTGCCCTCTTTATCGGTCAGCCGCAAACCAACGCCCGATTATTCCCGGACGCTCTGGCGGCATTTGGCAATTGCCCGCGCGTACGAGTTCGGGGTGTTCGTCGGCATTTCGGATTGGAGCGCGGAGTCATCGCTGCCCAAATACCGCACGTGCGGCGTGAGCGGCTTTGCGGACCCGACGCAAATCGACCCGGCAAAATTTTTCACGCCGGTTGCAAGCGAGGGGGTTACAATTGTTCCGTTGGATTTCGATGCGCTGAATGCGTTCCGGGAAGACCGCAAGATGAGGGGGTTTTTCTGGAAAGGCAAGCCGTAGGATAATCCGCCTATGGCGGATTATCCTACGTTACGTTATTGCTTATTGCAAAACCAACGCCCGCGCTTCGGCAAGGTTTGGGGCGACGGGGACGGTGCTATCGGTCTTGGTCAGCCGCAGCAGATCGAGCACTCTCGGCGTGCCGCCGACAAGGACAATTTTTCCCCCTGCGCGCGTGACGTTGAGATAGCCGGTGAGAAGCGAGCCGAGCCCGGTGCTGTTCATATAATCCACCCCGCCGATATCGATCAGGAGGCGGAGGTGGCCTTCGGCAAGGCACTTCTCGATCGCTTCGCGGAACTTGGTCGAATCCATCCCGCCGATAAAACTGCCGTGCAAATCGATGATTTTCAATCCCTCTTCAACTCTCTCGTGTAACTCCACTTGTCTTCTCCGATTGTAGTAATATTCGTTGTTATTATAGTGCAGCGAGAATTTCTTCCGTTGAGCGGCTTCGTCCCATCCTTGTAAAAATCGCTTTGAATGTGTGCTCGTGCTCGGCTTTCGACCGCGACGAGCAGGCGTCTTCGGCAAAAATCTGCTGGTAGCCGTATTCGAACGCAAAGCGCGCAGTGCTTTCCACGCCCATATTCGTCGAGATGCCGCAGAGAACGATGGTATCGATCTTGCGGCGGCGCAACTGCAGGTCCAGTTCCGTTCCTGTGAACGCGCCCCACTGGCGTTTGGTGATGATAAAATCGCCGGGCTCGGGTCCCAGTTCCGGAACGATATCTGCCCAATCGGGCGGACGCTGCATGTTCATCGGCGGACCGTCCATAATCGGCGCCAGCATATCCTTGCGGTCAGCCGATGGCGTTACGCGCACGAGGAAAACCGGCATAGAGTTTTTCCGGAATGCTTGAACAAGTTTGCGCGCATTCGCCACAATGCTCGCAGGCGCGTATGGCTCGGTCGGGATGTTCACGATCCCCTTCTGGAGATCGATGACGACAATTGCAGTTGAAGATTTATTTATTTGGAGGTCACTCATAGGTTTCGTCAGTAATTATTGTACACAAAGAACGATGTCATTGCGAGTGTCAGCGAAGCAATCTCCTCCGGGGCACTGTGTCCATGATCGAGATTGCTTCGCTTTGCTCGCAATGACGAGTGGTCTATTTCCCCTTCATCATTTCGATATACTCCGGTTCGTTGCGGAGGGGTTCGAGGTCGGGGTCGCGTTTGATCCACTCGTAGAATTCGTAACCGGCAGCGAAGCCGTCCTTCAGCGTCTTCAACGCTTTTTGTATCTCACCTACTCCCGCATAAAAACATGCGGCGTTGTACAACATCAACGGATCGTTCGGACTCAGCTCGATTGCCCGCACCGCCTCGGCTTTTCCTTCATCGATCCGCCCGCTGTGGACGAGAAAGATGGCAAAATGGATATGCGCCCGCGCGTCATCGGGATGAAGCGATAAATACCGGGGGAACATCGTGGTGGCCATCGTCAGCGCTTTCGCGTAAGACTCCTTATCGTGAAGATGATCGAACGCGAGCAATCGATCCGAGTGGGCGGAGTAAAAGTCGGGATTGACTTCGATCGCCTTATCGTACGCAGCAACGGCTTCCCGGTGCCGGTCGGTGGTCATATACGTGCGGCCAAGGATCCAGTACGCCATGTGATTATTAATGTTCAGCTCGATCGATTTCCGGCTCGCCTCTAGTGCTTCATCGGGAGCTTTCTTGTGAAGATAGACCAACCCGAGAGCCGAGTACGCCTCGGAGAGCGAGGGATCGTACATGAGCGCCTTCAACCCTGCTTCCATCGCTTTATCGAGCCAGAGCTCTTTCCGGTCGAATTGCTGGTAGTAATACGCGTGGGCCTCGCTCAACCCTGCGTAGGCATCGGCATAACGCGGATCGAGTTCGATCGCCTTCTGGAACAGTTCAACTGCGGTCTGGGTTCCGGTCTTTGTGAACCGGTACAACGAATCTCGCGCGCGCAAGTTGCAATCGAATGCCTGCGTATTCAATGTCGAGCGTTTCGTGAGAACGATCTGTTCCTTCGGCGTCAACTTCAGCATCAACGCATCGACAATCTTCTTTGACACCTGCTCCTGGATATCGAACACATCGGCGAGCGTGCCCTTGTACGTATCGGCCCAGAGCTGCGTGTCGGTTTCGACATCGATCAGTTCTGCGGTGATGCGGATATTATCCTGGAATTTTCTCACACTGCCCGAAAGGATATAGCGCGTGCCGAGCTCCTGACCGACCATCTTGATGTCTTTGTTTGTTCCCTTGTACTGCATCGACGTGGCGCGCGGAACGACGCGGATTTCTTTCAACTGGCCGAGGTTCGCGATCAACTCTTCGGTCAAGCCATCGCTGAAATAATCGCTTTCTTTATCGGGACTGATATTACCGAACGGCAGTACGGCAATCGCTTTAGTCTTGGATATCGACGCCGAATTTTCGATCGCATGCTTCAGATCGGCGATAGCGTGGATCAGCACCTCCATCGATTCGTACCGCTTCGCGCGGTCTTTTTCGAGCATTTTCTTGACGAGTGAATCGATCTGGCGCGGAATGCGCTTATCCATCGCGCTTGGCGGAGGCGGATCTTCATTGGCAATAAGATAGAGTAAGCCGGCATCGTGCTCCGATTTAAACGGCCGCTCGCCGGTGAGCATTTCGTACAGGACAACGCCCAGCGACCAGATATCGGTGCGCTGATCGGCAACCAACCCCTGTGCCTGCTCGGGCGACATGTACGAGAGCGTGCCGAGCGAGGTGCCGGTGCG
>DATGFY010000120.1:0-1802 GCA_035308785.1 Bacteroidota bacterium
AAGACGTAGAATTATTACAGAGGGCGCTGGAGCGCTTGCCGGCTGATAAACGAGAGATTATCGTACTCAGCAAATATCAGGATTTGAAATATTCCGTGATTGCGGAACTGTTGGGATGTTCCGAAGAAAATGTCAAAGTCCGCGTCCACCGAGCGATTGCAGAGTTAAGAAAGATTTTTATGGAGTTATCGGGAGAAACTGCATCATGAAATCAAACCATGTTTCTGAAGAACTGCTCGCTTATCTAAGCGAAAACCTCGACGGATTGATTCGCCAGCGGGTGGAATCGCATTTGGAAAATTGCCCGCAGTGCCGCACCGAATTAGAATCGATTCGAACGTTGTGGAACGGTCTTGGCGAGCTGCCTGCCGAACCTCAGCCGGAGAGTTCACGCGAGCGATTTTACGAGATGCTGCGCGGATACAAACAGGGCATTTCGGAACAACGGCGCCCGGCTAAGGTTGAAGGCTTCTCGTGGGGACAACTATTTGGGATGCGGCCCGCGATGCAATTCGGCGCTGCGCTTGCTCTGGTTGCTCTGGGTTGGTTTTTCGGCAGCCACGGAAGATTTGAGCCAAACGACGGCGCGCAACTTGCGCAATTGCAAGATGAGATGCACGGGATGAGCCGCATGTTGACGATGTCGCTCCTGAAAGAGCAATCGGCGAGCGCGCGATTGGAAGGGGTAAGCTGGAGCTACAAAACGCCGGAGCAAGACCCCGAAATCGAAACGGCGTTGGTGCAAACGGTGAAGTTCGATAAGAACGTGAACGTGCGGCTTGCCGCGCTCGATGCGATCTCGCGGATGCTCGATCAGCCGGAGATCCGTAGCGAACTTATCCAGGATTTGCCCAAACAGTCATCGCCGCTCGTACAGCTTGCAATGGTTGATTTGCTGGTGCAGGCAAAGGAGAAAGAATCGGTCGCAGTGTTCACGAAGATGCTGGTCGATACGTCTGTGAACGATATTGTGAAGAAAAAAATTCAAGAGGGGATGGTAGAGTTAAAGGGCGCGCCCCAACCGAAATAACAATGTGAATGTATGATGAACTTTGAAGGAGTACAACGATGAAAATGCTAATGATTGTTGCGGCGGCGGTCATGCTCACGGCATCCGCGGCGCATTGCGAGTGGGCCGAGAAGAAAGAGGAGATTCATAAAACACTCGGGTTTGCCTCCGCCAGTGCCGAGCGCAAATTAGTCGTCGATAATATTAACGGATCGATTTCTGTGACGAGCTATGCGGGCGATAGCATTGTGCTCGTTTGCCACAAAACCCTTCGGGCAGAATCGGATTCACGGATGGAAGAAGCGGTGAAAAAAATCAATCTCGAAATTACCACCGATCCCGACCGGATTCTGCTCTACGTCAATGCGCCCTGGCGGTGCGAGGACGGCTCCATGCACGACCGCGGCCGGGATTATTACGGGTACGATGGCGATTTCGATTTTGAGATCAAAGTGCCGGCGAAGCTTAACCTTACCTTGAAGACTGTTAATAAAGGCGATATCGACGTCTCGGGCGTGGAGGGCAATTTCCTTGTGCGTAATATCAACGGCGCAATTGAAATGTCGAAGATCATCGGCTCCGGCGAAGCAACAACGATCAACGGGCCCGTGAAGGTGCTGTTCGATAAGAATCCGACGTCCGATTGCAAGTTCTCAACGATTAACGGCAAACTGGATGTAGAGTTTCCTGATGAACTGGCGGCGCAGCTTCATTTGAAAACAATGAATGGTCAGGTCTATAGTAGCTTTGCGGTAACCGATCTTCCGCGCAAGATGTTGACCCGTGAGGATCG
>DATGFY010000121.1:0-2911 GCA_035308785.1 Bacteroidota bacterium
TCCCGGAATGAATCGGGGTACCGCAAGCGGAATTGTTGGCGGGATAAAGACACCGTTCCGATACGCATACATGGTCAAGTAGAAGTCTGTAGTGTGGCCGGCAGCAGTATAGAACCGCAGCTTCATTGCGGCGCTATCGGCAACGATGCTATCGGCAGTAAAGCCGCTTCCCCCGGCAGGCAGTCCAAGCTTCGCGCCCTGGTTCATCGGTATTACTGTTGGCACAAGCCTGCCGCTTAACGAGTGTAGCAGGAATGGTGTATTCAACAGCTGAACACGAATACTGAGCCCATCGGTGCTATTAATGACCGATGGATGGTTGATCGACAATGTGGCGATGTGAAGCGAATACGATAGAGCATTCGTCGATGTCGCTCCCACAAAATGATATCCCCCGGGAGTATTATCAAGATTGAAGGTCGCTGTCGTATCAGATTTTGGACCTAACGCAGTCGTATCCTCGAACACAGCACCATCGGAATTCCGAATGAGCTGGTCAAACCTAAACCGGAATGATATCCCTGCATCCACGGTGTTGTTCAATGTAATCGCAATCGACCCGCGCTTAAATGTTGCTGTATCAAGATATGTTGAATCATCGAGTACAGTCTCCTGCGTTACCGTATCGGTAATGACCCGGGGAGGAAGTCTTGCAACAACTGTTGACGCGAGGAGCGGCCCGTTGAGATTGAACTCGACGGTGAGAGCAGCGCCCGGTGTGAAGGTAGCCGGCAAGATTGCCGTCGATGTAGTGTTATAGATGATTGCCGTTAATCCGCTGGTGAGATGTTTGCCTACAAGGGAAACGGGTGGCGGGGTTGTTGTCTGACCGTTGCCGGGGATATTGGCCATGTTAAATGTCGCGATCGTATCGCCAAGATCGTTAACAACCTTTACCGTAGCCAGAGAATCCGTGAACGGCAGACCATTGATCACCGTGACCTGAATTGACCCGTTGACGAGTGTTGCCGAGACTAGCGTGGTATCGGGTGGAATCGTATAGGAATACGTAACCGAAGTTTCCGGAATGGCAAATACATTCAGCGAAGGAACGGGATCAATCTCAGTCGTGGTGGTTGGATCGATGGATGGAAACGTATATGTCGTATCCTGGTTGGTATTGACATCATGAGCCGGTGTAGAGCCGGCGACAAGCTTTGCGGCATTGTACGTCACAAGGCCTGTCGTGCCGTTGCCCAGATCAAGATTTCCGAGAGTTTGACCGATAGACGTATCAGTTGTCGTCGGGTTCAATTGCAGATAGGTCGTATCGCCGATGAAAAGCGGGGTAAATTGGTAAACAGGCGGTTTGAACTGGTAAATATTCTTTCCCCCAAGAGGACTCGTAGTAAAATCGGAATCGTTCTTGAATGCATCGCGCATATAATAGGCAGTATCAACGAGCGGGATGCTGAGTTGAGTGTCCCAGTTCGGCAATAATGGCGCAAGCGGTTGCTGAATGCACTGCCACGTTGCAAACGATAGGAGGGCAATCACAACGAAACCGAAAATCTTCTTCTTCATATAAACAAGCCCCTGAAATTTGCGAATAGATAACCTAGCGTAACCAGATTCAATAAAATCCCTAATTTGTACACGAATATATGCGAATAACAGATTAAATACAATACAGCAGGTCAAAAAGTAGGCAATCTGGAGCACAAATATCGGTTTGTTCGTGAATAAACAAAGCCGCCCTTCCGGTTTGCGGAAGGGCGGCTTATTAACTCAATCGGTCGGATCTGAAAACATCCCGCGGAATCTCGCGGAAGCTTGCCTCTGCTAATGCACCTTCTCGCCGGGGCCTTGGGGCTGGAAGCCAAAGCTCGCCTGCGGACCCTCGCCGTGAAGCTTGATCTCACCAAACGATTTTTCGAACTTATCGATATTCTCTCGCAGCGCGTTCAAAAGGAGTTTCGCGTGCTGCGGAGTGGTGATAATGCGCGCATGGACTTTTGCTTTCGGAATGCCCGGAAGCACGCGCGTAAAATCGATAACGAACTCGGCGGGCGAGTGCGTGATGATCGCGAGGTTCGAGTATATTCCCTCGGCTTCTTTATCGCTGAGTTCTATGTTAATCTGTTGCGGCTGTCCGGGGTTGTTCATAGGTTCCTTATTTCTTTCTAAGTCTATCGGCTGACTTCAATGCTGCTTCGGCTTGTTTGTTCATGCCGCAGTTGGCGTATGCTGTTCCAAGTGCTTCGTATAGATCCGCGTCATCGGACTTGATCGAGGTCAGGCGCTCCAAAAGGTGAGCGGCATTCTGAAAGTCGGATAAATAGGTCTTCTCGACTTTTCCACCCTTGGCGGCTTTATCCATCTCCGCCTTTTTCTTCTGTTCTCCCAAACGAAGATACGCCACGGATTCGTTCCGCAGCCCGTCGATATCGTTGCTATCCGCTTTGAGCACCATTCCGATGTGATCGATCGCCTCCTGAAAATTTCCCTGCTGCAGCAAGAGCAATCCGTAGTTGTTCTGCAGCGTCTTGTCGTTCGGATTATTGTCAAGCGCTTTCTTCATATACGGCATCGCATCTGCTGTTCTGCCGAGCTTGATGTACAAATTAATCATGGCAGGGAGGAGGAGCGTATCGTTCGGATTGTCTTGAAACGCTTTTTGCAATTCGGCAACGGCGGCCAAATCGTCTTTATGTTCGGTAGCGGTATCGCCTTTCGTTGTCGCTTCATCGCCTAAACGAATATACCCATCGATAATATACGATGTGAAAAGCGGATCATTCTTGTGTTGACGCGCAAGATTCCAGTAAACAATTTCGCTGTCTGTTTGGCCGGTGTTGTGGAAGAGCGCTGCCATATTCTGATATGTCGCCGCGCTATCCGGATTAATCGTAATCGATTGGCGGTACGAGTTGATCGCATCATTCGAAAGGATACTTACGCTGTCCTTCGA
>DATGFY010000122.1:0-4651 GCA_035308785.1 Bacteroidota bacterium
ATTGCCGTCAGCGCCCACGCGCCGATAACGCCGCCGGTGAGTTGACGGATGAATTTTCTACGGTTAGGGCTTTCCATTTGATTTTCTGTTCCTAATGATACAAGCCAAAGACCCTGGATTCCCGATAGAAACATTCGGGAATGACACATTGGTGGTGGACGTCCGCGAGAATGATTCTTGTCTACATTTACCGATAATTAATGGATATATTCGAAAATCAAAAATCTAAAATCGAAAATATCAAAAGTGTCTCCATCCAATAGCCTTCAACTCTTCCTCTTCGCCGCTTTCTTTCACAAGCCTAATTCCCTCGGACTGTTCGGTGATACGGCCGATGATGGTTGCATCCGACGTAAGCGATTCAAGTTTTTCAAACTCTGCGTCTTCCATCGTGAAGAGCAGTTCGTATTCCTCGCCGCCGAAGAGAGCATAATCGGTCGGCGATTCGGAAAATTCTATTGCGATATTCCGAGTTACGGAATCGAGCGGGATATTATGCTCATACACTTTCGCACCGACGCCGCTTGCCGTGCAGATACGGTGA
This sequence comes from Bacteroidota bacterium, assembly GCA_035308785.1. Classification (GTDB taxonomy): domain Bacteria; phylum Bacteroidota; class Ignavibacteria; order UBA10030; family SZUA-254; genus DATGFY01. The sequence goes on from DATGFY010000122.1 coordinate 545, forward strand.
ACTTCAGAGGCGAGCCCGTCGCTGATATCGATTGCGGCGTGAGTTGTGACACGCCCCGCAAGCAACGCAGAAATGTCGAATCGGGGTTTCGGCATCAGGTGCTTTTCGAGAGCGAGCGTGTATTGCTCCAAGTTTGGTTTGAACGTTGCCGGATCGGGCGCGTCGTGGTAGCGCTGCTTTTCGCGCTGGAGAACCTTCAATCCCGCATGAGAGGCCCCAAGGTGGCCGGACACGCACAACAGATCGCCGGGCTTTGCCGTTTTGCGGTACAACACCTGTTCTTCTTTCGCCTCACCCGTGAGAGCGACGGTGATGGCGATATTGCCCATCGAGGCGGACATATCTCCGCCGACGATCAGGAACGAATACCTCTTGCACGCCGCAATCGCCCCCGCGTAAAACTCGTCCACCATTTCAATCGAAACTTTCTTCGGCAGCGACAGCGATACGACTGCGTAGCGCGGCGAGCCGCCCATCGCGGCGATATCGCTCAAGTTCGCGGCCATTGCTTTCCATCCAAGATGCCGCAGTGAAGTAAAAGTAAGATCGAAATGGACTCCTTCGATGAACGAATCGGTAGTGAGCAGCATGACTTTGCCCGGATCGGGGCGAAAGACCGCGGTGTCATCGGAGATGCCGAGGATCAGTCGTTCATGGATCGTCGCATCATCGACGCGGATATCGACAATCTGCCGGACGCGCTCGATGAGACCAATCTCGCCGAGTGTAGAAATATCTGTGTGTTTAATCATGAAAGGAGTTCTGTATAGAGATGCTTCAACATACAGAATGGAGGGTAAAAAAACAATCGGAACCTTGATTCCGATGATTTACGTGATGGACATGATGCTCACATCGCTGGTTTTACCTCGCCTAACCGCTGAGTGGTTCAAATCGCGCACATCCCCCCGCAACTCAATTCGGCTGCGCTAATGCTTGCGAGCTTCCATTCACAGTTCACTGTCACCTGTGAACTGTAAACCGTCAACTCGTCACTCGCCACTGGTCACTAAATTACGCCCCGCTTTGCGCGAGGTACTTATCCAGTGTCTGGACGAAAAAATCCTTAGAGCGTGCGCCGAGGAATGAAGTAAGAATTTTGCCGTCTTTATCGACGATGAAGGTCATCGGGATGGCGCGGATGGTGCCGAACGCTTCTTCCAGGTCTTCGTTGGACATGACGATCTGGTACGGGATGCCTTTGTCTTTGACGAACGCGCGCACATCGCTGATGACATTATCGCCGCGGTCGGTGGCAATGCCGATAAACTCGACATCCTTGTTAGCATATTGCTTGCTGAGGTCGATGAGGTCGGGCAGTTCCGCTTTGCACGGTCCGCACCACGTCGCCCAGAAATTCACCAGCGTCACTTTCTTGCGCGCAGAGGCAAACGTCACGACATTTCCTGAGGCATCTTTCCAGGAAAATTCCGGAGTACGGTTCGGCATTTGCTGAAGGTTGAGCAGTTCGGAAACATTGTCGCTTGTCGCTGTCTGCGTCCCCGCGGTAGCGTCAGCGGTCTTCTCCGGTTGTTTTTGAGAACATGACGATAGGAATACTGCAACGAGAACGGCAGCAACTATTCTTGATTTCACGGGGGTAACTTTCTGGCGATATAATTATTGGGATGAGATTCGATCGAGGGTTTCCGACGATTTACCGTCGGAGATTCTTCGCTTCGCTCAGAATGACGGGAGTTTTAGGGGGCGAGGGCTGAGACAAGGCGTTGTTTGTTCATTTCGGCAAGCGCGCAACAAACTGTTGCAGTATCGCCTTTCCATACAATAAGTGTGCAGTTAGGAACGTGGTTTTCGACATACCAACCGTTGCGCGCCATCTCGCGCTGTACTTCGGGCGGTAGATTCAATCCGCCGCCGTTCATGATGGATGAGAACCGGGTTTCGTACACATAGACCACGTCGTTACCAAACTTATACACGATATGCGCAACTGGTTCGTTGTGATCTTTGGAATAACTCGCGCCCATCAACCGGCAGCGCTTCAACGGCGGCACGTTGGCAGGGAAATTCGCATTCGATGCAAGAAATTCTTTTACTGCGTTGGGATCGCTCGAAGTGAACTGCGGTGCAGTTCCGTTCATCATTCCGTCGAAACTGCTGTATGTTTCATGAATGATGTTGCCATCGTTCGGCACGGCGTGCGTGTGGCGCGCGTTGGTTGAGGGGATGGTCACGACAAACAAAAGAAAAACCGCAACCGCGACTGACATCGAAAGGGCTGTTTTCGCGAGAGGTTTTGAAATAAATGCGCGGAAGAATGATGGTGATTCGGCGGGTTCGAGTTCGCTTTCCAGACGCGCTGCAATGACCGCGGAAAGATCCGCCGGTACGCGAACGCGCTTGAACGTGCGGCGCACCGCATCTCTGGTAAGCTTCTCTAACTCATACTCGGTTCTGCAGCGTGTGCAGATGCGGATATGATTTTGAACAAGTGCCTCCGATGCCCGGTCAAGCTCGTTATCGAGCGAGGCCGAGAGTAACTCTAATGCCTTAGTACAATCCACGGGTTACAAACCTTTTAGCAATATCCGATAGGGATCCTTGTGTATTGAATATTCGTTGACCGCCGGCGGGCGGGCGTATCAGTCGTTAGTTACATAGCCGCGCTTGCGCGCGAATTCGAACAGCTTTCCGCGCAGCATCTTGCGTCCCCGATGAATCCGGGATCGCACTGTGCCGACCGGGCAATCGACGAACTCCGCAATTTCTTCGTACGAGAGTCCTTCGATATCGCACAAAATAACAACAGTGCGAAAATCTTCCGGCAGCGATTCAAGCGCCTGCGCTACTTCGTCTTCAAGCAATCCGCCGAAGATCTTTTCCTGCAGATCGTTTGCATCGGCAGAATCGTCGCGGATCGAGCTGTAATAATTTTGAATTTTATCGTAGTCAACGGTGTCCGGTTCTTTTGTTTCCTTCCGGTAACGGTTGATATACGAGTTCTTCATTATTCTAAACAGCCATGCTCGTATATTGGTTCCTTTCTCGTACTTGTCCCAAAATCGGTATGCTTTGAGGAAGGTTTCTTGCAGCAGATCGTTCGCATCGTCCCGGCTGCCGGTCATGCGAACGGCGTAGTTGTAGAGAATCTCCATGTGCGGAACAGCTTCGTGCTCGAATTCTCTATGCTTCGAGTTCGTCCGCTCGTCCATTGGTAATGTTAATCCCGGGGTTGACATCGTTATGCCCTTTCCATCTTCGCGGGATGAGTAGCCACGAGCAAGTAAAAGATATGCCCTCGATTTTTACTGTAACCCAACATATATAGTATACGCAAAACCAATAGAAAGTTCAATACCCGCCGCCACAATGGTCCCCCCTCTATGCGCAAAAAAAAGATTGTTTTTTTCTGCGTCGTAACCTCTACAATATTATCACTTTAACCGCGAAAAAAACATGCAAATAATGGGGTGTTTATGATCACTTTCGTGCATTTTTTCGGCATTTACCGCCAATTTGTGATCACTTCATCGGTGTTTCATCCAATATCACCCCTCCTTATGGGAGAGGGCTTATTAGTATATAAGCTTCCTTAACTTCACTGTCAAGGGAAATCTTACTCATCGGCGATTTTTAGTGCTTTGCCTCATACAAATAGGCGCAATCGAACGTTTTCAGCGCATTCCCATCGTGATACGCATATCGCTGGCCGCTAAAGAGCGATGCCCCGCCGTGATCGCCATTCTTATTCATTGCGTAGAACACAAGCCCGAAGTTCGGCGAACCATCATCGTTTAATAGCCGTTTCTCCTTTGTGTTTCCGGCAATTCTCTTCGCTGCGAGCATCGTTGCCTCGGCAGGGGTTTTCCCCTCGCGCATCCATTGGACAATCATGAACGAACTGCAGTTTAACAGGTTCGATTCTCCTCTTCCCGTTGATCCCGCAGTGCCGACTTCATTATCGCAGTACAATCCCGCGCCGAAGATCGGCGAATCTCCCACACGCCCCGGAATCTTGAACGCAAGGCCGCTCGTCGTTGTGGTGCACGAAAGATTTCCATTCATATCGATTGCTCCGCAATGAATCGTGCCGTAGTGCCGGACATACGGAGCAATATCTGCGCCGATATTTTTTTCGTCGATCGA
>DATGFY010000123.1:0-6965 GCA_035308785.1 Bacteroidota bacterium
AGTTCGATTGGAATTGCAACGAATCCATCTGTTACCGGAACGGTAGCGTTCCCTGTGCTATCGAGATAGACTGAGTAACCTAGTTGCTTTTGGAGATATTCAGCGTTTAATCCGATCATGATCCCAAGAGATGGAAATGTCCTGCGAATATCAATTCCATATCCGAAGATATCATCGATCTCGACATTCTGGCTGTTGATGATTGGGTCAGGGTTATCAGGATTGATGAATACTTTCGAGGAAGTGGTGTATGACCCGTAGGTGGAGATGGAATACAATTTTTCTTGCGCGGCGGCGTTCGATGCGAAAATAACCGATACCAGGACGATAACTATTGTACGCACAGAGAAGGATCCTCTCGTCACTGTGTTCCGGTCAGTCTGTTGTACCGAACTACCTCAGGCCAACCGCGCTGAAACGAATTCGCGGAAAAACAGCAAAGTCCTATTCGCGATAATATTGATCGCGGTTATCGACAATCTCCGATGTTTTCTTCAAATTGTCGATCCACGTTGAAAGAAACTTATTGCGGCGCTCATTCAACAATTGGCTCCGGAGAGATTCCTTCTGGCCATTAAACGCAGCACTATCGAACGGAGTTTTTGCTGTCAATTTTACAAGATAATATCCACGGACACCTTTAACGGGGCTGGAAATCTGACCGACACTGAGTATCGATACACCGCCGTTAAAGCCCGCATCGCGACCTACACCCTGGAACGATGCGGCAATAGTACCCCCTGCAAAATGTTGCGCCATCAAATTCTGTTGGGTCCCGTTGAGTTTTTGGAGGCTATCCGTCGCAGATAAAGAATTTCTGAGATTGGCAACGATAGCTTTCAACTTGTCCATTTTCTTATCGTGCATGATCGCGGACTCTATCGTCTTCTTGACGTCATCGAAAGGACGCATTCCGGCATCGTTAACATCGGAAACTGATGCAATGCAAAACCCATTTTGCAACGGAGTCGATTCGCTCACTTTGCCGACCTTATTGCTGAATGCAAATTTATTCAAACCGACATTCATCCCGATACCACTAATGAAACCATTCTTAGTGAAGGGGGGTGTCTCTTTCGCCTCATAATTTAATTCTTTTGCAGACTTATCGAAACCATTCTCTTTGGCAAGATATGCAAAGTCCTGCGCTTGCTGAGAGAGCGCATCTTTGGTTTGCGAGCTGGCGCGGACGGTCATCTTGAGATCGGTCATTTTCACCTGGCGGTTATCGCGCGCTGTCACTTTGATGATATGGTAACCGAATTGCGTGCGTACCGGTCCGACAACCTGTCCAACCTTTGCCTTAAATGCAGCTTCGTCAAACGGCTTTACCATTCTTCCCTTCCCGAACCAACCGAGGTCGCCACCCTTCGCTCCGGAACCGGGATCTTTTGAATTCTCCTTTGCAAGAGCAGCAAAATCACCGCCGCTTTTGATCTTGGCCATAATATCCTTGGCCTGTTTGAGCGCGGAGGCGCTATCATTTCCTTGAATATTTATAAGTATGTGACTGGCCCGCAAGAAATCGTCCGTACCCGTCTTGAATGAATCGACACGGACGACATGATATCCGTCTTGTTCTTTAATCGGTCCCACGACATCGCGGATCTTTGCGCTAAACACCGCAGTTTCAGTTTCAGGATTAAGCTCGCCATGTTTGAAGAACGCATCTGTGGGCGGGTTATCTGAATATGTTTTGGCGAGATCCTCGAAATCGCTCCCCGCTTTCGCGCGGCTAATGATATCGTTCAACTGGCTCACAATCGCATCCGAATCCTGTCCCGAGGCCACTTCGTTGAACATCACATATTTAAGTTTACGCGTTGGATCGGTCTTGTATTCCGCAGAATGATCGTTGTAATACTTCTTGAGGTCATCATCCGAAACCGTCACTTCGTTGTCTTTGATGAAGAGGTTCGGATCGAAATAAATAAAGTCGCCATCATACTTAACATTTTGATCCGCGAACCGTTGAGCCATATCGGCCTCTGAAACCTGAATACCCGCGCTGATGACGCTTTGTACTTTTTCCCGAATACGCTGAGTGCGTAGAAAATCTGTTACCTTCTTCAAGAGTGCCTTGTTCTTGGGATTAGAGAGAGCAGATTCATAAGCCTGCCGATTGAAGGTACCGGTGGAATCGGTAAACTGTTGTTTGAGAAAATCCGGCGGATTGTCACCATGAATCCAGTCATTGATTTCCTGATCCGTCACTGAAAGACCAAGGTCTTTCATTTGTTGGCTATAAAGGCGTTCCTCCACGAACTGATTCCAAATCTGATCACGCAAGGTGCGCAGTTGGTTTTCATCGGGATCGTTTCCCGTTTGGGCCTTTTGATTATCGCTGGCCTGCTTGACGTATTCACTGAAATCGCGGTACGTAATCGGGTTACCGTCAACCGAACCGATATCTTCGATTTCTTTACCGTTGGCGCCCCCGCGGCGTCTGCCGGTAAGGTCCATTCCCCAATCGAGGACGATATAAATAACGAATACACCAGCAAAAATGGCGAAAGTCTTCGTGAGGCTTTCCCGTATTTTTGTCATTAATGGCATGTGACTGACGCTTTCCTAAATTAAATGAAGTAAACCATTATAGCTTTTTAATATACAAGAAAATTGAGCCAGAAGCAAAGAAAATCTCTCATTTTGGGCATAAAAAAAGCCGCTGCAGGATATCTCCTGCAGCGGCATGCTCACCTTATTCACTAATCCACCATTCCACTATCCATTAAGGAGGATGAGCTTTGATATAATAACAACGCCATTATTTCAAAGAGTTCCCGAGAGTGTAAATCATCCGAAATTTTATTATTTTGACATAACCCCTTATATTTCATAAGATTAAAAGCGTTTAAACAATCCCCAAATGTCGATAAATTATTTCAAACAACTCAAATGCAGCCGGTGCGGCAATATCCACGAGGCCAATATCCCCCAAACGATATGCCGTACTTGCGGCCGGGTCCTTATCGCTGAATACGATTTGCAGACGGCAAAGAAAGAGTTTAAGAAAGAAATGCTTCAGGATTCTCGCAATTACTCGTTATGGCGTTACGAGCCCTTGCTTCCGATACGGTCGAGCGACTCAATTATTTCTCTCGCTGAAGGATGGACCCCGATCTTGAAATTATCCCGGGTAAACTCCGATTTAGGAATTTCCAATTTATTCTTAAAAGAAGAAGCATGCAATCCCACCGGTTCATTTAAGGCGAGAGGACTTTGTCTGGCTGTCTCGAAGGCCCACGAACTCGGCATCCAAGAAGTCGCAATGCCATCAGCAGGAAATGCGGGCGGCGCGCTTGCAGCGTATGCAGCAAAGGCGAAGATTCGTGCGCACGTGTTCGTACCGAAAGAAACACCCGCGGTCAATATTGCCGAGGTATCTCTCTACGGGGCTGAAGTGACGCTGGTCGATGGGAACATCAGCGACGCAGCCAAGAAGATGAATGAACTCAATGCGGATAAAAAGTGGTTCGATATGTCCACGCTTAAAGAACCCTACCGACTCGAGGGAAAGAAGACGATGGGTTACGAGATCGCCGAGCAGTTCCGGTGGAACCTACCAGATGTTATCCTCTATCCTACCGGGGGCGGCACAGGTCTCATCGGGATGTGGAAGGCATTCAACGAAATGGAACAGCTCGGCTGGATTGGGAGTAAGCGGCCAAAAATGGTGAGCGTTCAAACATCCGGCTGCGCGCCGGTTGTGAAGGCATTCGAAGCCCACGCAACATCGGCGGAATTCTGGAACGACGCGCAAACGCTCGCTTCAGGGCTCCGCGTGCCCAAACCATTTGCCGACGATTTGATACTCCAGGCATTATATGAAAGCTCCGGTACAGCCGTCGCGGTCGATGATAACCAGATACTCAAAGACATCAAGAAGATCGCGTTCGAAGAAGGCATGCTGTTATCTCCGGAAGGCGCCGCTACTGTCAGCGCCGCACGGCTTCTGCGTACATCGGGGTTTATAAAAGAAAACGATTCAGTTTTGCTATTCAACACTGGTTCCGGCTATAAGTATATCGAGGTCATGAAACTTTTGGATCGGCACAACCCAATGTCATGACCCCGCACCTTTTTTGAGTTGATTTTGAACGTTGCATTTCGTAAGATATATGCGTAACTAACCGCCAAAGTGAGAATTTTACCCAACCGCTATCATCCTATTCTGGAGATGTTATGACCATCAAAGAAAAAGTTTCCAACGATATTGCCACCCTTGCACTCAAGGGAGATCTCGTCAGTGAATCCGATACCTCAAAAGTCAAAGAAAAAATCCACAGCCTTGTCTCCGATAACATTCGGAAGGTCGTATTGGACTTAAGCGGAGTCGAGTTCATCAACAGCAGCGGCCTCGGGACGTTGATCTCTTCGCTGACAACTCTTAAAAACTCCGGCGGTGATCTCCGGCTCGCGGGACTCGGCGAGCGTGTCGAAAACCTCTTTGTCATCACGAAGTTGGTGAAAGTGTTCGACACCTACGAGACGGTCGATCGGGCGCTTTCTTCGTTCAACTCTCCGGCGAAATAAGCGTTGTCCTTGCGTGGACATCATCCTTGCAATTGTTCTGTTGTTCTTTGTTTCACCCGGTGATAGCGCTACAAGGATGAAAATTACCTCAAGCGCATTCGCAGAGGGACAAACAATCCCCGTAATTTACGCATATCCGGGGGTCAAGGACGGCAAGAACATTTCATTGCCACTTTCATGGACGGGTGCTCCCTCCGGAACAAAATCGTTTGCCCTTTCGGTCATCGACCCCCACCCAGTCGCCAATAATTGGATTCATTGGTTTGTGATAGATATTCCTGATTCAATCTCCTCCCTCGCCGAAGGTGCATCCGGAAAAAACATGCCGAAGGGTTCGATCGAGTTGCAAAATTCCTACGGCGAGATGGGTTACGGCGGTCCCGAACCCCCACCCGGATCCGGTGCGCATCCGTATGTAGTGACAGTCTATGCGTTGAGCGTTTCGAATTTGAAGTTAAAAACCGATTGTTCGCTCACCGAGTTTAAGAAGGCGCTCGAAGGCAAAGTTCTCGGATCGGCGACCACAACTGGGAAGTACGAGCGTTAATGGAACATCGATAACAATTTCATTAGACATGCTATAATTCTCGCGCGGAGGCGGCTGCACTTATTTTGATCAATCTCACTGCAATTTTTCTACACGAACCGTTTTTGTTTGAAGGAAATCCTATGAAAAAGATTTTCCCGTTTGTACTCCTGATCGTGACGATCTTCAACTTCGCTTGCAAAGGCCCGCAAGGCCCCGATGGCTCACAAGCGCTAACAGATCCATCCGTCCAACCGGTTGTGGTATTCACTTATCCGCCGGCGAATTCCGTAGGACCGTACAGCGGATTCCAATCGAGCATTACGCTCCAGTTCAACAAAGATATGAACCGCAATTCGATGAAACGTGTGATACGGATTTTCTCGGTATTAAACGATGTCCGTTTGGACACGAGCGCCGATCTTTCCTCGGGCAGCACCATGACTCTTAATGCGGTCTCCACGAACAATACACCCACGCCATTCTATTGGCATATCGGTCAGCAATATAATTTGACTATTGGTGGCGGTGGTATCGATGTCAACGGGAATGTATTTCCGGGCTATTCAATGACATTCGAACCGGAGCCATATTTTCGCGTTGTCAGTATGACTCCCGCAAATAGCGCATTCAATGTCTCTCCCGGCGCCAGCATTCAACTTAATTTCAATTCCGTTGTCGATTCGAGCATCTTTTCAGCAATTCAAGTAACTCCAGCAGTTAACGCACTATGGGCATTCGCCACCGGGCCGTTCATCGATTCGACGAAGATTAGTTGCACCCCTTTGATCCAATTGAATGATTCCACGATTACCGTTTCGGTTAATTCCACGGCGCACAATACAGCAGGTCAATCCATTCACTCGGCGTATTCATCCTCTTACAAAACGATACCGTTCAGAGTGTCTTCAAGTCAGCCGCCAAACGGCTCAGTCAATATTGTCCCCGCAAATATTAGCCAGTTTTCGATTAATTTTACCGGACCGATAAATCCCGCGTCAATCGATTCGGCAGTTAGCATTACTCCCGAAATTCCATGGAGCATAATTACCGGTTCGGGATCAACTATCTTTATCCAACCGGGAGCGCCCTTGCGGGGTGATACGACCTATCGGATTACATTATCTCCAAGAATTCAGTCAAATACTGGTTCCCCAATTTCTGCTCCTTCGAGTATTTCATTCAGCACAATGCCGTTCCAGGTGTATCTGATATCTCCTTCGTCGGGATCTTCGTTGCTGAGCGATCCGGGAGTTATTCAGGTACAATTCTCCGAGGCAATTGACACATCGACCGTGCTGGCTGCGTTCTCACTCTCACCCTTCACTCCGGGGAATATAACGTACTTTACAAGATATGCAAATGGAGCCATCGTCGGATTCGATTATTCATTTTTGCAGACTCCTACCTCCGATTCGACAATCGTCACCATCTCGCAATCGATGAAATCTGCCCGAGGGAAGAGTCTTCCGGTCCCATTCACCAGCATCATTACAACTCCCACACTCAGCGTTACCGGCACCTACCCTTACAACCTAAACTCCAACATAGGTATCAAAACTTCTATAGATGTCTATCTTAATACCGAAGTTGATTCAACTACCCTGGCTTCCGCATTTTCAATATCACCACAAGTATCGGGCCGACTATTACCCCTTTCAAATCGGGCGGGTTTTGAGTTTGTTCCGGATTCCGCGTTCAGAGCAGGAGCTTCATACTCGGTAACGATTTCGACGGCTCTTCGGGCGAAGAATGGATCACACTTACTTACGAGCTATAATTTTTCATTCCAAACTTCAGTATTTAGCATAACTTCAACGTCTCCGTCTAATGGCTCAGCGGGTGTGGATTTGAATGTGCCTATAAATATCAACACGAATCAGCCCCTCGAGTCAAGTTCAAT
>DATGFY010000124.1:0-2015 GCA_035308785.1 Bacteroidota bacterium
TCGTTGAGCAAACTTGCGAAGGACGCCCGGGTGGATCTGTTCCACGAACCGCACTATACGCTGCCGTTTGGTTTGCGTTCGTCTCGCGTTACGACGATTGCTGATTTGACGCATCTCCGGTTCCCGGAATATTTCTCAGCGCCGAAACGGTTGTATGCCTCGACAATTATTCGCCACGCCTGCAGTGCCTCGGATGCCATTCTCACCTTTTCGGAATTCAGCAAGAATGACATCGTGAAGGAATTTCGCGTATCTCCCGATCGGATTCGCGTGACATATCCCGGAGTATCCGAGGAATACCGGCCGTTGCCGAGTCCGGAGCGGAGAATGGAGCTTCGGAAAAAATTCGGCGTTCGCGATCGAATGATATTATATGTAGGGAATTTGAAGCCGCATAAGAATGTCCCAACGTTGCTGCGTGCGGTTGCAGCGCTGCCAAATCGAGATGAATATACGCTTGCGCTCGTTGGAGAGAAGATGGCGGAAAATTCAGCCATGCTTACGGAGATAAAGAGATTGGGCATAACCGATTTGATTGTCAATCCCGGCAGAGTTTCCAAAGACGAATTGACGCAATATTACCAATGCGCCGATGCGGTCGTTCTTCCTTCATTCTATGAGGGGTTCGGTGCGTCGCAGACCGAAGCGATGGCGTTCGGAGTGCCCGTGATCGGGTCGTGCGCGGCGTCTATTCCGGAGGTGCTTGGAGAGGCGGGGTTATTATTCGATCCGAAGAGTTCTGAAGAACTCACTGCACGGATCGAAATGATTTTTTCTGACACATCGTTGAGAGCGGATCTCGTTCGAAAAGGGCTGGAGCGGTGCAGACGCTATTCGTGGAAAGCGTGCGCGCTAGAGACGATTGCCATCTATAACCAGGTAGCTGGGGCATCGGCATGAAATTGGGAATTTTCGGTGGATCATTCAATCCTCCGCATAACGGGCACTTGATTGTTGCACAGAGCGTTCAGGATCAATTAAAGCTCGATAAGATCGTATTCGTTCCTTGCGCATCTCCGCCGCACAAGTTGAATGCCCGTCTTGCCCCGGCGGATTCGCGCCTCGCAATGACTGCGATGGCAGTGCAGGGGAATGGGAGATTTGAAGCTTCAGACGCCGAAGTCCGGCGCGGGGGCGTTTCATACACCGTTGATACGCTTAAATATTTTCTGGAGATATACTCGCGGGCTGAACTGTTTCTCATCATCGGAATCGATAACTATCTCGAATTTCACACATGGCGCTCTCCGGAAGAGATTATGGATCTCGCCGAACTCGTTGTCATGAATCGAGAGGGTTATACCAACGATCTGCCGAGCCGTGCTGCAACGAAAAGGGTGCGGTTTGTCGATGTTCCCAGCATCGGTATTTCGGGTACGATGATCCGCCTGCACGTTCGAACAGGCCGGCAAATTCGCTATTTGGTGCCTGCGGACGTGGAAAACTATATCAAGAATTACCACCTGTACAAAGACTAAAGTGTGACGTTGGGCAATGACCAATATTCTGGATATTGGCATATTTTGGAAGATTCCGTCAACGAACGGTGTTCATAAGAGGCTAAAATTCGTAGCGGCTAAGAGTTATAAGTCGTATATTTCAAGTAGTATTCACCGGTAAGATATTCACAGACATAATTTCAAGGCATTTATGAAGAGATTATCAGCAACACTCACCGCCATTCTTTTGGCTTCTGCATTCATGTTTGGCAGCGTGCATGTGATTCACACTCAGGCGAAAGGCCGGCTTCCGTTAGATAAGCTCCCCGGTGTAAAGCTCAAGACAGCGGAAACGAGTATGTACCTCCCGAATAAAGTTATCATCCGGCTGAAAGATGAGTATATGCCTGCGGCAAAAGGCGAGTATCGGCCCTCCGCATCGTTCTCGCGCGCGTTGACGAAGTACTCTGTTCAATCGCTCGGGCGCTTGTTCACGAAGGAGTTCGATACGATGGGAAAACGGACGATGAATATGTCGAAGTTTCTTCTTCTGCAGTTCGCATCGCCGATGGATGC
>DATGFY010000125.1:0-4514 GCA_035308785.1 Bacteroidota bacterium
TACGAATTCAGCGAACAGCTTACTTCCAAACTCGACGTCGATCAGATATACTCCGTGGTTGCCGAGCACGCTTCGCGATTATTGCCGTTCAATAAACTCGTCATCACCTTGTACGATCCGGAGACAGAGGCGATATCACTCGCGTATCAGGTTCAAAAGCGGGAAGATCCTTCGCCGGTCCCGCGCGCGCCGGTTCAACTTACGCAGCATGACAGCGACGATCCTTATTGGAAGGTCATCCGATCCAAACGGTCGTATCAGGATCCATCCTTCCCGGTGCTGTACGTACCGATGATTTCGAAAGAAACGATTATGGGAGTAATTACCTCGATTGCAGATCCCGAGACGAAGTATTCCGATACACATCTGCGCCTTTTGGAAAGTATCGGCAACCTCGCCGGCATCGCGATTGAAAAGGCCAAACTGCACGAAGAAACTATTGCTAAATCGGCTGAGATCGAACGAAGGAACAAGGAACTGGACGATTTCACTTATGTGGTTTCGCATGATTTGAAGGAACCTCTCATCAGCGTTGAAGGATTCAGCAACATTCTGCGATTGGATTACCGAGAAATTATCCAGGGAGAAGGGAAGGAGTACCTCGATTCTATTGAAGGAGCGAGCGTTCGCATGAAAGCCCTGATCGACGACTTGCTCGTCCTTTCACGCATCAGCCGTCCTTCCGAATCGTTCAAGTCGGTATCGACCGAGAAGGTGATTAACGATGTCAAAACGGAGATGGAATATACGCTCCGGCAGAAAGACGTGCGCTTTATCGTTCCGGAAAATCTTCCTTCTGTCTTCGGCAATGAGACGCAAATTAAAATAGTTTTTCGTAACTTGATTGGGAACTCCTTAAAATTCAACGATAAACCGCAGCAAATCGTCGAAATCGGCTTTGAAGAGGCCGATAGCAGCCGGTATAAATTCTTTGTTCGGGATAACGGGATCGGGATTGATTCGGAGTTCTTCGAAAAGATTTTCATCATCTTCCAGCGGCTCCACCGCCGTGAACAATACGAGGGCACCGGCGCGGGACTTGCCATCGTGAAAAAAATCGTTGAACTGCACAAAGGTACCGTGTGGGTTGAATCTGTTCCCGATAAAGGATCGACGTTCTATTTTACGCTCCCCAAGGTGCTCTCTCTTAATTCATAAGGATTATTATGGAAAACGAAGCCATCAGAATATTGCTCATCGAAGACAACAAGGATTTCGCCAAATTGCTGCAAGTATATCTCCAGCGATTTGAGAAAGACCGCTTCAATGTTATTTGGAAAGAAAACTACGCTGAAGCGATGACGGAAATCGACACAAATCCCGACCTTGATGTTGTGCTGATGGATTATTTCCTTCCCGGCAAAAGCGGCCTCGATATTACAAAAGAGCTCTTGGAGAAACAAATTCAACTTCCGATCATTTTCCTCACCGTCAACCGCGATTTCGAAGTTGTTCTCAAAGTGATGAAGCTTGGTGTCGCCGATTATATAGTAAAAGAAGAGGTCTCCTCGCCGATGCTGCCGAAGACTATTATCAATGTATTGCAAAAGAAGCGGCTGCAAGACCAATTGACGAAGGTCGAAGTGAGCAAACACCGCGTATCGGTAATGCGTGAAATGCTTGCGGGCGTCCTCAACGATCTCGAACGTCCGTTGCTTGAAATGCGGGCCGTCACCGACCGTCTGAAAACCATTCACGCGGAATCAGCCCAGAAGAATTACGTGAAAATAATTGACGATAACATTCACCGCATCACCGATAAGCTGGAAAAACTTAAGGTGCTGAAACAGGATAAAACTGTTCAGTACATTAAGGATATCCGCATGATCGATCTTTCATAAGTTCCTTCTGCGTTCCTCGAGTCTAACACCATGAAGCATCTTATCGCGCTGGGACAAATCGATCCTGTCCTCGGCGATCTCAAAAAGAATGTCTCCAAGCAAGTGGAGTTTACCAAACGAGCCATTGATGGCGGCGCCGATCTCATTATTTTTCCGGAACTTTCCTTAACCGGGTATTCCGTAAAGGACATGAACGCAGAAATGGCGGTACGTCCCGGTCATCCTCTACTGGAACCATTAGCGAAAGCATCAAAAGATATTACGATCATTACCGGCGGCATCGAGGAGTCTCTGTCATTCGGGATTTACAACTCAGCATTCTGTTTCGAGAAAGGCGCCGCCTCAGTTGTTCACCGTAAAGTCTATCTGCCCACCTACGGGATGTTTGAGGAGATGCGGCAATTCTCGCCGGGGAAAACTGCTCGCCCCTTCGATTCGCGTGTGGGAACCGTTGGCGTGCTCATATGCGAAGACCTCTGGCACATGTCGATGCCGTATCTTATGGCGCTGCAGAATGCATGGGCAATCATCGGCATTGCCGCCAGCCCGACACGCCTTGCCCCGGGAGAGAAAGATGTCCGCATCGCGGCAATTAATGCCGGACAGCACATGGCGTATGCGCGGCTGTTGAGCACGTACGTGATATATTGCAACCGCGTTGGGTATGAGGATGGCGTGAATTTCTGGGGCGGTTCGCTGGTGGTAGGTCCTGACGGCGAATTGCTCGTACAAGCGAAACAATTCGATGAGGATCTCGTGTTCGCGGAAATCAATACCGACAGTGTCCGGCGCGCACGCAGAGTCTCGCGCCACTTTCTGGATGAAGATCCCAATCTGTTGCAGCGCGAGCTGCGAAGAATTTCTCAACAAAAATAATCTATTGTAATCGGAAAAGATGAAAAGAATATATATAGAAGATTTAACGCATCACCAGGGCGAGGAAGTTACCATCGCCGGTTGGCTTTATGCAAAACGTTCAAGCGGCAAGATCCGTTTCTTGATTGTTCGCGATGGAACGGGTCTCGTTCAGTGCGTGATGGTGAAACAGAACCTGAACGAAGAAACATTCAATCGTTTCGATGAATTGACGCAGGAATCGTCGCTCCGTGTTACCGGCAAAGTTCGCAAAGAAGACCGCGCTCCGGGCGGTTACGAGATGGAACTTTCCAATGTGGAGATCGTACAAGTTGCTAAGGAGTACCCGATCACTCCCAAAGAGCATGGCGTCGATTTCCTGATGGATCACCGCCATTTGTGGGTGCGCTCATCGCGGCAGCATGCGATTCTCCGTATCCGCCATGAGATCATCCGTGCGGTAAGGGAATTTTTCGATGGCCGGGGCTTTACTCTCTTCGATGCCCCGATCTTTACTCCCGCGGCGTGCGAGGGCACAAGCACTCTGTTTGATACCGATTATTTTGATCTTGGCAAGGCGTACCTCACGCAATCCGGGCAATTATACGGCGAGGCCGGAGCTATGGCGTTCGGGAAGGTCTATGTCTTTGGACCCACATTTCGCGCCGAAAAATCCAAAACCCGCCGCCATCTGACAGAGTTTTGGATGGTCGAGCCCGAAGTCGCTTTTAACGACTTGAACGATAACATGGAACTTGCCGAAGAATTCCTGGAACACATTGTCTCTTCAGTCTTAAAGAACCGCGCGCAGGAATTGAAAACGATCGAACGGAATACGAAGTTTCTCGAAAACGTAAAAAAGCCCCTTCCGAAGATCAGTTACGATGAAGCAGTGAACATCTTAAAGAGGAAGGGGAGCGATTTCGAGTACGGCAACGATTTCGGCGGTGGAGATGAAACGATTATCTCGGAAGAGTTCGACCGTCCCGTGATCGTGCACCGGTATCCGGCGAAAATCAAAGCATTCTACATGAAACGAGATCCGAACAATCCTGAGCTCGCTCTTGCCATGGATGTTCTTGCGCCTGAAGGTTACGGCGAAATCATCGGCGGCAGCCAGCGCGAGGACGATTATGATAAATTGCTCGGCCGCATCAACGAGCACGAGCTTCCGCAAGAAGCGTTCGAATGGTATCTGGATTTGCGCCGCTTCGGCAGCGTGCCCCATGCAGGTTTCGGCCTCGGTATCGAACGTACTGTTTCCTGGATTTGCGGACTCGATCACGTGCGTGAAACAGTTCCATTTCCCAGAATGATTTACCGGTTAACTCCATAATGCTCAAAGCATCCCATCTCCACAAAGAATACGCCAAGGTCGTTGCTGTTAACGACATCTCGTTCGAAGTAAAGCCGGCGACGATCTTCGGTCTGCTCGGTCCCAACGGCGCGGGCAAGACCACCACCATTCGGATGATCCTGAATATCATCGTGCCGGACAGCGGTGAGGTGTCGTTCGAGGGCAAGCCGTTCGATGAGTCGGCCAAGAATTTCATCGGCTTCTTGCCGGAAGAGCGCGGACTCTACCGCAAGAGCACGGTAATGGATACAATTCTCTATTTTGCAGCTTTGCGCAATATCCCGCGCGCAGATGCGAAACAGCGGGCGATGAAGTGGCTCGAGCGGTTTGAGATCGGAACGTTTGGAAGCAGGAAAGTGGAGGAGCTTTCCAAAGGCAACCAACAAAAGATCCAATTTATCACTGCGATCCTTCACGATCCGCGTCTCCTTATTCTGGATGAACCGTTTTCCGGCCTCGAT